>NZ_JANGFQ010000019.1:0-23546 GCF_024707025.1 Candidatus Culexarchaeum yellowstonense | reverse complement strand
GTCTACCCCACCTACCCCTCAATGGAGGGAGATTAACCCAATACTTCGCAGCTTCCTCAAAACCCATACGGGATATCAACCTCACAGAAGCGATGGGGCGCATGGCTTGACATAATACATGTGCAAGATCACTTAAACTCAAACTCTTAACTTTAGCTTCAATTATCAATGGGTCGAAGTATAGCTTTGAAGATTTATCCTTAACCCATCTACCTTGAAACTCGACAACCCTACTTAAAGCCTCCAAAGCCTCCAAATCCAAAACTAAATCCTCAGTGGAGCTTGATTGGGAGAGGAAATCCCTGAGATATTTAATGTACCTTTCAACTTCAATGGTGAATGGATCTACACCTCTACGGAGAACACGTTCACATGTGCTTATAATTCTCTCCACATATTCACGTTTAACTTTAAAGCTCACTTAGACACCACCTTAACCTCAGACTTCCCACCAACATTCTGCACAAATATTATGTTAACCCTCCCCTCCCCAACAATTACTGGACTTGGAGTTATAGCCAGATATTGTGCTTCAGCATCCTTGAAATATGATAGAATACACTTAAATATTGCCTCCCTATTCCTCGGATCCATATGGATATCAAACTCATCCACAGCTCTAAATGGGGATTTTATGAATCTCTGGGCTGCCAATAGGAATGATACTATGGCTGTTGTCCTCTCACCACCACTCTGAGAATATCCATCGAGTAATATGGGCTCAGAACCCCTAAATCCAACGAGAATCTCTAAACCAGCCTTCTCCACATCATCAAGATTTGTAACCCTAACATACCCTGTGGCATTAAGTTCAGAGAGCAAGTCGCGATAGATCCCATTTATCTCAGAAACAATGTTCATTATAGCTTTCCTCCAAGCTTCAACACGATCATTAAGCTCCCTCAATATTGCCTCCCTATTCTCACTAAGTATCTTAGCCTTCTCAGAAAGCTCATTGAATGTGGAGTTAAAGCTATTATACATTTTCTCAGCTTCAGGTGAAACTGGACCTAAAGCTTCAATCCTAGCATTAATCATCATCAAATCAGAGTTAACTTCATCCAAATCCCTAACAGTGCTTGGCATGGGACCAGCCCTCTTAGCATCCTCCAATAGAGATTCCAATTCACCCTCCAAAGACTTCAAATCCCTCTCCCTCAACTTAACCTCAGAAGATAATTCCTCAATCCTATAACCCAAAATAGCCCTAGAAGAAAACTTACCAACATAATCCCTGAATATGGATTCAAAACGTTTACATGCATCTTCAAAATCCACCCTAAGCTTGGAGAATTTTGATGATACCTCCTCAAAATCCCCTGAAACTCTACCCAAAGCTTCAAGTCTACCAATAATCCTAGAATACTCTATAAGCATATCCATAATCCTCCTCCTCTCCAACTCAACTTGAATCATATCTTCCTCCAAAACCTTAATTTCAGAGTTAAGCTCATCATAAGATCTTTTAAGAGAATCAAGCTTACCCCTCAACCCTTCAATTCTAGCCTTCAAATCATTAACAGACTTCAATTTACGGTTAACCTTAGACCATGCAAGCTCAACTTCCAATTCACCTTTACGCTTCATAAGCTCATCCTTAACCTTAAGCTTCTCATACTCACCACGCCAGAAATCTAGATTGGCTTTAGCCTTCTCAAGCATAGATTTAACTTCAGCCTCATCTTTCAAAACCCCCTCCAACCTCCCCCTAACATCCATAATCCTCTCCCTATAATGGGTTAAACCCACAGCATCCTCCAGAAGCCTCAACTTATCCCTAGATGAAACCACAGCGAATTCTTCAACCATATTTTGATGCATTATGACAAGCATATTGTCTGGATTAAACCCGAAAGCCTTAAGTATACCTTGAATCTCCCCCCTACTATACTCTACACCATTAACCTCAAACCAGTATGAGCCATCAGCCCTAAGATACCTTGAAACCCTAATCACATCAGACTTAATCCTTGGATAAGGCCTCCTCCTACCCCTAACACTATTATCCAATACAACACTAACCCTAGCAAGCTTAGAACCCCAACGTATCAAATCCCTCAACCTCCTACCACGCTCAGTATACTGGGCACCCAAAGCCACAGATATACCAAGCAAAATGGAGGATTTACCAGAACCATTGGGACCTGTAACTATATTCAATCCAGGGCTGAGGGGGATCCTACCATACTCATAAGACATGAAATTCTCCAAAACAACTTCACGTATAAACGTCAACTAAGCATCACTCCACACAATTATAATTTAATCTGTATGGGCTAGAATATATTTTATGAGCAAAACATACACTATAATTGAGGGTGCGTGGAATGGTATTAGCTGCAAAGGTGTTTAGAGTTAATGAGGAAATAGACTTGAAGAGCATAGCTAGGAAACTGCAAAACTACCACGTGGAAGAGGAAGCTGAAGAGGGGAAGAAGCTGGTAACGGAAATAATAGACCTAGACTTAACAGGGGAATCCCTAACTGGAACATACTTGAAGGACAGCATAATATACATTAATAGGAGGGGGGAGAAGACTCCAGCAATAGTAACCCTAGAAGCACCATTCAAATTCAGCAAATACAAAGACAAACTACTACTAACAATAATTGGCAAGAAGAGTTGGGCAAATCACGTTGCCAATGAATTAAGCAAAATAATATTCATAGCCATAGGGGGGATAGTGGAAGCCAAGATAAACCCTGAAACTCTTAGGAGATATCATGAGGAAAACCCTGAATCAACAAAAGTGATATTCTTCGACAACATAGACATACCAAACATAAGCAAATTAAGCCTATACGGAGAAGACTTAAAGAACACCTCACTATACACCCAATACCTATCCCATGGAACAATATGGTATATAGTGGCAACATCAAAGAAGAGTGGATACGTAATGGGGATAACTAGGAATTGCGTCATAACAGCCTTCAGCAAGATAAGCCAATACGACCTACTGAAATTCATAGAGGAAGAAATATATCCACTAATAGATTAACATTATAAACATGATTAAAGAGGCGAAGGTTGGTAGAATAATAGTTGCAAGATTGAGGGAAAACGAAGATTTAATGCAAGAAATAATGAGGGTAGTCAAGGAGAAGGGGGTTTCAGCAGGACAAATAATGCTAATAGGAGCACTCAGCAAAGCTAGATTCGGAGTATACATGAATGGAGAATACAAAATCATGGAGGTTTCAGGACATCTGGAAATAGTCTCATGCATTGGAAACATATCTGAAGATGAAGAGGGGAAAATCATACATGCACATATAAGCGTATCAGGGGAAGATGGAGTATGCCATGGAGGACATTTAATGAATGGATGCATAATAAACCCAACAGCGGAACTAACAATAATAGAGGGGGAAAACCTAAAGCTTATAAGGAAATATGATCCGAAAACGAAGCTGAAGATGCTACAACCATAAGTTAAGCTAAATCCACAATGGGCTTAGCCTCTAAACCCATATTCCTCCTAAGCCAAATGGAAAACTGACGGGAGAATGCTCCAACAGGGTAAACCCTCTTAGCGCCAGAAGCCTCAACATAGGATACAAGTTGCTGGAAATCAGCATGATCACTAAGTGGAAAGGAAGCTTCACAATTAGGCAAGCGATATATGGAAGCCCAACCAGTAGCCATAACGCCAGGCATACCGATACTCCTAGCATACTTGTATACCTTAGCGTTGGAAGTAACCAGTGGGAGGGAGAGGGATTTAAAGGATTCATAACCCTCACTGGAGGATAGTGGGATGTAAGTTAGATCCACACCAGCTGAACGATAAACCTCATTAATCCTAGCAATTTTAGAATCCACCACAACTTCCAATCCAAGAAACCTATTAATCAATGCAATAACCTCTTGAGCTTTACCAATAGAGTAAACCTTCAAAACTGGAGGTCTACCAGACTTAATGGAGGAATCTATGAATCCAGCTAAATCCTCATAAACTCTCCACCTATCTGGAAATGAAACCTTTGGGTTACCATAAGTTGCGTCAATGATGAGTTCATCGCACTCCAAAACCTTACCAGCATTGGTAATTACGGTATCAACTAAGTTTATATCCCCAGTGTAGACTAGAGATGATGAAACCCCCTCAAACCTAAATTGTAATGACCCTAAAATATGCCCAGAATTATAAACTTCCATCATCAAACGGTCAAGAGGTATTCTCTGACCATCCATGAAGAGTGGATATGAATCATCAACCCTAACATTTGTAGCTGCCTCATAGAGTTTAAGCGTATAGTAAGAAGCCAGCTTAAACCCCCTAGACTTCAAACCAGCCACATGATCTCCATGAGCATGACTAACAACGATAACATCCCCAAAAACATTATTGGAGCTTGGATCAATTAGGAAAGCTTTATCTTCGAGGAGCAATAGAATGCCGTTGAACCAGTGCAAACTCCAATCCATCGAGACACCATAATTACTCCTTAAACAAGTCTATTAGAGACTTCTTCTCACCCTTACGAACATAATATATGTTAGTTGGAATTCTAACATTCAATCCCAAACTGAGAAATAACTCGTAAAGGGAATACTCATCAATAGTGTCTTTAATATCCCCAGACTCTATAGCTTTACCCAAAACCTCAATTATCTTCCTAGTCTCCCCAGGATACTGAGCTTCAGCACAACTTAAAATCTCCTTAGCCCTCTCAGTCAACTTATCCATAAGTATACTCCTATAATCCCTCTTCTCAGTAGATTGAACCTTCTTAAGTGATAAAGCTTTCCTCTTAAGATCAGCCATCATCCTCAACTTCAAAATCTCAAGATCAATGTCACCCTCACTCAAACCTCTCCACCCAAGTAAATATGTTAATGTAAGGTGGGATAAAAGGATTACATCACACTATCAAGCTAAAATTTATTAACTTGAAGTCTGAATAAGTAAGTTGTAAAGGGATATGACAATAAGGATATACTGTGAAAGGTGCGGCTTCATATTCTATAGGGGGGATGAATTGACAAACCCGCAAGAAATAATAAAGAAGTATGGTGGAAAATGCCCAAGATGCTATAAGCCACTACAACTAAACCCAAAAAACATAAAGATAATGGGGGTAGAAGAAGGGAAATAGGGGAAAAGAGAAATATATTTATTCAAATTAATTCCAAAACTACTGATGAATAATGAAATGAAGGAGAAAGTTTACGCCATATTCAAATTCCAATGCCCAAACTGTGATGGAGACATAACAGACCTAAGACTAAAACTTAGAGTACCATGCAACAAATGCCTACCATTGGAAGATGGAGAGATAATTAAGCAGATGCATGAATTGAACGATGATGAAGCATTAAAGAGGATTATAGAGTACCTCGAACAATATGGGAGAATGGGGAAATATAAGGAAATACGGGAGTTGGAGTTAAAGGTAAATGAAGTTGAAGAGCTTTTCAAGAAAGCCAATGGGAGCAGATTTTGGAGTGCACAGAGAACTTGGTGTAAAAGGGCGCTGAGGGGGAAGAGCTTTGCAATAATTGCACCCACAGGGATGGGGAAGACGAGTTTCGGCATGATATACGCCCTATACCTAGCCAAGAATGGGAAGAAATCATACATTATACTGCCCACATCCCTACTGGCGCAACAAGTACATCAGATAATTGAGCAGTATAAGAGGAAGCTTGAACTCGAAAATATCAAGATAGCCGCATACTACGCACTACTAACAGAGAAGGAGAAGAGGGAGATGATGGAATCAATATTAAAAGGGAACTACGATATACTCATAACAACCTCATACTTCCTATCAAGAAACTATGATGCTATAGCCAACATGAAATTCAACATGATATTCGTAGACGACGTGGACTCATTCGTAAGGAGATCTAAAAACGTAGACCTCGTACTAAAACTTTTGGGGATAAGCGATGAAGAGATTAAGGAAGCATACGAGAGAATTGAAGGTAAAAGTAGCTTAAATGGTGGAAGCTTAATTAAAGCGAGAGATAGCATACTAATAGTTTCAGGGGCATCCATAAGGTCTAGGAGGACCAAAAAGATAAAGTTGATCAGGGAACTCTTGGGATTTGAAATAAGTGGGAGGATAGAGGGGTATAGGAACATAGTGGACGTATACACACAGCCAAGAGGGGGGAGAAGCTTAATAGATGAAGCCGTAAGGGTTATCAAAGAGCTTGGGAGTGGAGGACTAATATTCATACCAGTAGACAAGGGGATGGAATACGTTAAGAAGGTTACAGAAGCACTAAACAATAGTGGCATAAGAGCAGCGGCATCAACACAAGCTAGGAGAAAGCTACTGGAGAAGTTTAGAAATGGGGAATACGATGTCCTAGTGGGGATAGCGTCATATAGAAGCCCATTAACAAGAGGCATTGATCTACCGGAAACAGTAAAGTATGCAGTATTCGTTGGGGTTCCAAAGATAAGGATATCACTAGACATAAGCGAATTTAGACCATACAAGGCAATAATGCTATTGAGCAGTATAAGGGAACATGTGAAAACGGAGAGGGATAGGAATCTAATAGATGAGCAAATAGCTAAGATAAAAAGGTATTTTGCAACTGTTGGAGAAGAGGTGGTGATAGAAGTTATAGAAGCAATAAAATCAAATATAAAACTTGAAGGATATAAGGGATTCCTCCAGCAAATAATAAATGAAACAATAAAGCTGGTACAAGATTACTTAAGTAGGAAAGATATAAAGAGGAGCATTAAGAAGAGCCCATACTTAGATATTGAGGAAGGGGACAAATTAACTATAATTGTGCCAGATGTGGTAGCATACATCCAAGCTTCGGGGAGAACATCAAGACTATATGCTGGTGGAGTTTCAAAGGGGCTTGCAGTAACCATAATTGACAATAAGAAGGCCTTCAACGGGCTGATGAGAGAAATAAAGTGGTATTTAGAAGATGTGGAATTCGCCAGATACAATAAAGAGGAAATTAGGAAATTGATGAAGGAGATAAGTGATGAAAGGGTGAAGATAAAGGATATTAGGGAGGGGAGAATTACTGGGGAATTAAAGGATATAGTCAAAACAGCACTACTCGTAGTTGAATCCCCAAAGAAAGCATCCACAATAGCAAAATTCTTCGGAACACCACACAAGAGAAGAGTTGGAGCCCTCACAATCTTTGAAGTAAGCACTGGAGACTACATGCTAAACATAGCTTCAACCGCGGGACACGTCTTCGACCTAACAACACAAGATGGATATTATGGAGTCATAGTAAAAGATGAAGAGATGATCCCAGTATACGACACCATAAAGAGATGCAAGAAATGTGGAAAGACGATAAGTGACAGTATAAGTGTATGCAATATATGCGGTGGAGAACTATACGATAAAAGGGAGATTGTTGATGCATTGAAATCCATTGCAAGGGAAGTGGATATGCTCATAATAGCCACAGACGATGACTCCGAAGGGGAAAAGATAGGTTGGGATATAGCTCAAGTCCTATCACCATATGTTAGGAATATTAAGAGGATGAGGTTCCATGAGGTAACACCAAGAGCAATAAAGGAGGCACTACAAAACCTTGGGGAAATAAATATGGGTATGGTGGAAGCGCAATTATTGAGGAGGATAGAGGATAGATGGATAGGATTTGAACTTAGCAAGAAGGTTCAAGTTAATTTTGGTAGGAGAGAGCTATCCGCAGGTAGAGTGCAAACACCAGTTTTAGGGTGGGTTGTGAACAGCACAAAGGAATTGAAGGAAAACATAGTTGACATGGTGGAAATAACACTTCAAAACGATAGGAAAATCACCGTGATGATGGAGAAAACCAGGAAGAATGAGCTTGCAAAAATACTCAAGGAGTTAGAATCATCAGATGTGGAAGTAGTTAAGTTGGAGGAAATTGAGGAGGAATTAAATCCAAAACCCCCATACACCACAGACGCCCTATTAAGAGATTCATCTGAAATATTGGGATTAGGGGCATCGAGAACCATGAGCATAGCGCAAGACTTATTCGAGCTAGGTTTAATCACATATCACAGGACGAGTAGCACAAGGGTATCCAACGTTGGAATGAAGGTGGCGCAAGACTACATAAGTGAAAAGTGGGGAGCAGACCTATACTACCCAAGGAGATGGGGGGCTGAGGGAGCTCATGAATGTATAAGGCCAACAAGACCAATAGATGTTAGCAGATTAAGGTACTTAATAGCATCGGGGATAATGAGACTTGGTAGAAAATTGACAAGGGATCACTACGACCTATACGATTTGATATTCAAGAGATTCATTGCAAGCCAGATGAAACCTGCAAAGATTTTGAAGGAAAAGGCGATAATAAATGTGGCAACATTAAACAAGACGGTTTCAACAGATGAGGTAGTTGAAGTCATAGATGAAGGCTTCACATTAATATCCCCAATTAGAACCATGCCAAAATTATATGTTGGCAAAATAGGGGTTAAAAGTGTAAGGAGTTGGAGAACCTCACTTAAACCACTATTCACAGAGGGAGGGCTTGTCATGCAAATGAGGGAGAGGGGGATAGGGAGACCATCAACATATGCCCATATAATCTCCACGCTCTTCGAAAGAGGATACATAAAGACTACAACTAAGAAGGGGAAATTGATAGCCACAAGCCTAGGATCAAAAGTCTTCAACTACCTAATATCAAACTACAGTAAATACGTATGCGAGGAAACCACTAGGAAGCTTGAGGAACTGATGGATGAAGTTGAGGAGGGGAAAGCCAACTACGCTGAAATACTAAGAGAACTATATGAAGAAATGATGGAGCTAGCCACAAGCACACCCCACTAAACTTTAATTGAACAGAACACATAATTAATCCTTAATTATTCCTTACACGCGTCTCTTTTTACGTTTATGTTCGATCCTCCCAGATTCCTATTTTTAAAATAAAATACCCCTTACATAAAAGTCCACAGTCAAAATATATACAAAGTTTTCAGAATAATGTTAGGACGAGGTGATATAATGTCATACTTGGAGTGGATGCTGAGAATATTAAAGAACTCTGTTGATTTAGCTGGATTGCCTCAGGAAGTCTACGAATATTTAAGTAAACCAGACAGAGTACTTATAGTTAAGATACCTGTTAGAATGGACAATGGGAAACTAGTGGTGTTTGAAGGCTATAGGGTGCAGCATAACAATGCTTTAGGCCCATACAAGGGAGGTATAAGATACCACCCTGAAGTTACCCTAGAAACAGACATTGCATTGGCAATGGGCATGACGCTAAAGAACTCCCTAGCAGGAATCCCATATGGTGGTGGGAAAGGTGCTGTCAAGTGCGATCCCAAGAAGATGAGCATGAGAGAGCTGGAGCAATTGAGCAGAGGTTATGCTAGAGCAATAGCCACAATAATAGGCCCCGAAATAGACATACCTGCACCAGACGTCAACACAAACCCACAGATAATGGCTTGGATGGTTGACGAATATAGCAAATTGAAGGGGTATAACGTTCCAGGAGTTTTCACAGCTAAGCCACCGGAACTTTGGGGTAATCCAGTAAGAATATACTCAACAGGATTCGGTGTAGTAGTAACTGCTAAAGCAGCTGCAGAGAAGTGGTTGGGGGGATTTGAAGGTAAGACCGTATCCATACATGGATTCGGTAACGTGGCACAGCATGCAGCTTACTGGGCAAGCAAGTATGGCGCTAAGGTGGTTGCAGTAAGCGACACTTCAGGAACAGTATATGATCCTAAAGGCTTAGACGTTGAGCTAGCTATGAAAGTTAAAGAGGGAACTGGCAAGGTGATTAATTATCCAAAGGGTGAGAAGATAAGTGACCCATATGCATCCCTCTACGTAGATGCAGACATATTAATGCCCTGTGCAATTGAAAATGTGATAACCGATAAAAATGCCAATAAGGTGAAGGCTAAGTTAATTGTTGAGGGAGCTAATGGACCAACAACCCCAGAAGCAGAAAGGATACTGTATAGTAGAAAGGACTTCGTAGCTGCAGTACCAGATATCTTAGCCAACGCTGGCGGAGTCGTAATGTCCTACTTGGAGTGGGTGGAAAACCTCCAGTGGTACTTCTGGGATGAGGAGGAAACTAGAAGCAAAATAGCATCGATAATGGAGAAGAACTTTAAGAGAACCGCTGAAGGATGGGAGAAATTGAAGAATGAGAAGAAGGACAAGCTAGTCACTATGCGTGACGCAGCATTCGTCTTAGCAGTTGAAAGAATTTATAATGCAATGAAGCTACGTGGATGGCTATAATTCCATGAAGACTCGTAATCCAAAATTTAACCCTCCACTTTTTTATTTTATTCCATACTTATGAGTGGAAAGCTAACTATTACGAGCCCCTCTGAATAAACTTCTTTAAGTCTACACCCTCAGGACTTTTACTCAAAATTTCAGAACACTTCTTAGGATCTAAACGTTTAAATTCGAGGCCGAGGGAGGAGAGGAGGCTTTGAACACCCTTAGATATTCCGGGAGCTACAAGTATACCCCTAACCTCCCTATATGGGCTTCTACCCTTAACCTCATTTACGTACTTAGCCAACTGTAAAACGGCAGATTTATCAGCAACCCTCCTTTTAATCTCCAAGATAACAAGTCTACCCTTGGAATCTAAACCATAAAGGTCTATGAATCCAGGATCTACATGCCTTTCGAAGCTTATGATTTTAAGACCATCCTCAACGATGTTTGGAGAGGCAATTATAGCTCTCTGCATATCCAATTCAGAAGCGTAAAGTGAGAATTCACCTTCATCAACAAGTGTACAGCATGTTAATAGGATTATCTTATCGAAAATTATATCAACAATCTCCCTAGGCTTAACTCTAACCGCCCTCAAACGTAAACCATCATCCACAACATCAATATGAAATATGCATCCAGGAGGTTGCCAATTCACTGGAGAAACATCCCATGGTCTATGAATCTGAATAGATCCATCAGGCTTTATGATGATCAACCTCTCCCCCCTAGTTAGATTTGAAGAAGCTCTCCCATGATAATTTATGATACATGACCCAACAAGTATAACCATCCTTCTATGTTCAATACCATCCCTCAAAACAGCTTCAGCTTCACTGAAACTTGGCATATGAATGCAATTAAAGGATGATCCGCTCAAAAATGGCACCAAAGAAATAAGTGTAGAAACCATGTAAATAATTTTTGATCCATAGTGAGCCATAAACCATCAAAAAGGGAGATAATGATAAAATACAACACGACATCCAGAGGATACGATGAATTATACGGTGAAGAACAAATGGAAAAGTACGTAGAAGTAATGAAGGAGATGGAAAATTTGAAGGATAAAGTAGTGCTGGATATTGGATGTGGAACTGGAATAATGGAGGGAATGCTACTTCAAGCAAAACACATCATAGGATTAGACATATCAATAGAAATGATTAAAATAGCAAAGGAGAAGTATAAAGGATGCTATAATATTTCATGGGTAAATGCAGATGCAGAAAACCTACCAATAAAAAGCAAATCCATAGACTTATCGCTAATGATAACAGTAATACAAAACATACCAAGCCCACCAGATGCCTTAAAGGAGATTGAGAGAACATTGAAATTAGAGGGGGAAGCCATAGTTACATATCCAAAAGCCCACTACAAACCAGAGGAAATCCTTGAAGAAATATCCAAATTAAAACTACTAGAGAATGCAGTGCTCAAAATCACAAACACAAAGGACATGATAGTAAAACTTAAAAGAAAGAAATTTGGGGTTTTCAGCAGTTTCTGAATAGTTGAATTTATATGACATCACCACTATATTTCGAGTGGGGAATAGCACCGAATGCCCCTCTCTGGGCGATATGTGGTGAAGGAAGCTCAGGATGAGGGGAGCTCCGTTGCCCCTGAAAGCCACTTATGAAGCTCATAAAGCCGAGGTGGAACGGATAATAATAAAATATTAACTATCCGACAACGGAGAGAAACCTATATAAGGAATAACCTATACTTAAAGAGTTTAGGTAACAGCCACAGTAAATTTAAATGTGAGGTAAGCCTGCTTGAAAATCACACCATTAAAAATGCTTGGACGTGCAGTAAATACGAGAGTGACTGTGAGGCTTAAAAGTGGCGATGAATACACTGGGATACTGGAAAAGTGCGATCCAAACATGAACTTAATAATAGTGGATGCAGAAGAATTAAACAATGGAACAGTAATAGCAAAGTATGGTAGGATATTCATAAGGGGGAACAACATATTATACATAAAACTTGACAGCACACAAGTGTTATGGGTTTAGATTAAGGAAACTCGGCTAACAAAAAGTTAAAATTTAAGGTATAAATCATAATTATTCAATAATATACTGACATTACAAATAACTGTAGAAAGTGAAGAGCTATGTCAAAAAACATAATCATAGAGGCGATTAAGAGCACCCCAGTAGAGGAGATGAGCACGGAGATCGTTGAGAGGAAGGGGCTTGGACACCCAGACTACATAATAGATGCATCAGCTGAAAGTGTTAGCATTGCACTATCAAAATACTATATGAAAAACTTCAACACAATACTACATCACAACGTAGATAAAGGGTTACTGGTTGGTGGGAGAGCTTCACCAAGATTTGGTGGAGGAACAGTTGATGAACCAATATACATTATAGTGGCTGGTAGAGCGGTAAACGAGATAGTTAAAGACAATGAGGTAACAATGATACCCGTAGGATATCTAGCAGTAAATGCAATAAAGGATTTCATAAGGAGGAACTTCAGATTCCTAAACCCAGATGAACATGTAATAGTGGATTACAAAATTAGACCTGGATCTGCAGATTTAAGGAAACTATTCCAATTGGGGGTCGATGTCCCCCTATCCAACGACACATCCTTCGGAGTTTCCTTCGCACCACTAACAGAAACTGAGAGACTAGTTTATGAAACTGAGAGATTCCTAAATTCAAGGGAGTTTAAGAAGAAGGTACCTGAAGTTGGTGAAGACATAAAAGTTATGGGTTTAAGGAGGGGGAAAGAAATAGAATTAACAATAGCTGCTGCAATAATAAGTCAACTTACACCTGACATGGACCACTACATAAGCGTTAAAGAGGAGATAAAGAGGAGCGTGGAAGATTTAGCGTGCAAAATAACGGAGCTACCAGTAAAAGTTATGGTGAACACAGCGGACAAGATAGATGCAAACCTAGTTTACATAACGGTAACTGGAACTTCAGCTGAAAGTGGGGATGATGGAAATACTGGTAGAGGGAATAGGGTGAATGGCCTAATAACACCATGCAGACCAATGTCCATGGAGGCAACTGCAGGTAAAAATCCAGTTAGCCATGTGGGGAAGATATATAATGTAATGGCGAAAATCATTGCAAACAAAATATATAGTGAAGTTAAGGGGATTAGAGAGGTATATGTGAAGATACTAGGTCAAATAGGTAGACCAATAACAAACCCACTCCACATATCAATAGAAACACTGCTCCACAATGATTACAAATTGACTGAAAGTATGAAGAGCGATATAGAGGGAATTGTTTGGGAGCAGTTTAGCAAAATAACTGAAGTAACGAAGTTAATACTTGATGGTAGAATCGAAATCTTTTAACTCCTTTAAACGCATACTCCTATACTCATCAAAAAGCTTCTTCAACCTCTCCCTACGCTTCAAACTAGACCTCTCAAGGAGACTCTCCCTCGCACTATTAAGAGCATTACTCAACAAGTTAGCTTCAACATATGGGTAGCCTTCAAAGAACTCCAATTTAATACTGGAAGCATCAATAAATGGTATTTCAAAATCATCAAAAGCCTCGCAAACATGTTTTGGGGGTGAAAATCCCACAATACCAGCACACCCAACACTAGAAAGCTTCTTCAACGAATCAACATCGAAAACATTGAAATCAGATATGAAGACCACATCACCCCTACGTATGTTATAGGATTCAATGGAGCTACGCACATTATCTAAAGTTAAATTCTTGATAGGTTTCAAGAAGACGATTTCACCCCTAAGAACCTTCAAAAACATCTTAGTCCAACCATCAACTTTAGCTTTAAGAGATTCGCATTCAGACTTAATGGATTGATAGGCTGATTGAAGTTCACTCAACCTAGACTCTAGAGAGGCAACTTCACGATCCCTCTTAATCTTATAATTAAGTTCACTATTCAGTGAATTGATAAGGGAGTTAAGCTTATCAATCTCAGACTTCAACTTCTCAACTTCCATGGCAAGCTGATCCCTCTGAAACTTTAGGTTCCTAACCATTTCCTCTTCAATACTAAGTTTACGCTTCAAATACTCAACAACATCAGAAGATTCAGCCTCAACCTCCAATTCAACTTCCTCTGGTTTAGATTCAACGACAGTTGAAATCTTAACTTCACGTGTCAAAACGTCAATAGCCCTCTTAATACTATACCCCCTAATAAGTAGAGCTCTAAGCTGTTTACGTGGAACATCAATCCCAAGCTCCGAAACACTTGAATCAGCCTTACTAAATAGTGGTTTAAACCCGTAGAAAACCTTAACAGCAGAAGCTAAAGCATCCCTCTCATGAACGTTCAAATCCAAATTTAAATTGAAATCTTTGCAATACCTATAAACTAAATCCCTCTTCTCATCAACACTTAAACTCCTATCAAGCTCATACACCCTTGCACCCCAAATGGAAGCCATTTTAACTACGAAGAATGATGGTGGATGCACATCAGTGGCCACAATGATGGGGGTACCGAACTTCATAACCTCAGATATAATATCATTCCTACTCCAATTCCTCCTACTACAAACATGGACTAACCTACCATCCATATCCAATATAGCTAAACCAGTAATAACCCCTGGATCAAGACCCACTATTAAAGGCTCCTTCCCACAAATATCCTCAGACTCGGGAGAACCAAGGGGTTTAAAGATTATTTTATCAGAAGACTCTTCAAACACTTTAATTTGCACATCACCCAAATTCATATTTTTAACAAGCCCCCTTAAAGAGTCTTTTGGGGAATACACTATGAATAGGCATCTATCAACCCCAAACCCCCTCCTATTAAAGAAGACGTCATATTCAATGCCATGGGAATCGAGAATGGACTTAATGTTCATAGATGCATTATAAACTGCAGTTCTAATCTTCCTCTCATACCTATCCTCACTCATACCCCCCTCACCAATCCTCCTCCCCCTACACACAAGAATCCTAGTCTCATTCTTCAAGTACTCAACCTCAGACCCCACACCCATACTTGCAAGTCTAGCTGAAAGTTCAGCAGCCATAATTGGGCTGAGCTTCCCAACACCATCAGCCAAACCATAATCCCTAACCAGCATCGAGAGAGGTTTAAATCCACCAAAAACCCTAGTAACCTGAACAACCTTAACATCTTGTGGGAAAGCTTTAAGGAATTTTAGAAGCCTAGAACTGGAGGATGCAAACTCATAAACATTATCTATTGCAACCATTGAGGGCTTAAGGGTCCATATAAGTCTTAAAAGCCTCCTTTTACTCACATTCTCAAATCTCGATACAACCTTCCCCTCATCCAATATGACAACGGAGTATCTTGGTTGAGAACGCCCCAATGGTGTTGACATGGGCATCAAATCAACACCTAAAATAACTCCACCCAAATTTAACACCACAAATAAATCATCTACCCAAAACATATGATAGGGAATCGGTGAAATTTAACTTTAACTTAAACCTCCTATCAAAGAAATCAATAATGTTTCTTAAATCCCTCTCCAATAACATCATAGCTGAGGGATGATTAACCTCCACAGCTTGAGGCCAATCTATTATGACACACTCCAAATTCGGCGTAACAATTATGTTGTATTCAGATAGATCCCCATGAACATATCCACCACTATACGATAAACGCATCTCATCCAAAATCATTTCAAAGAAATTGTATGGATCTGGAAGGTAATCGCAGACGTAGAGGAGGTCTCCCTCCACATAGGACATTACAACCACATGCCTATTCTGGGTTATGGGAGTTGGAACCTTAACGCCAGCCTTAAATACATCCCTCAAAACTTTAAACTCCCTCTCAGCAGACAACTTAGACCTAAAAATCCATGGAAGCTCATCCTTATGAGCTAAATAATTCCTAATCCTAGTTGCACTTTGAAGGTTAACAACACCCAAACGATGAAACTTCAAAACCACAGCCTCCTCAGTGGGTGCAAAAGCCATGTAAACATCAGACTCCTTACCAACACCAAGAGAGCCTCCAACACCAACAATGTAACTGGAATCCACAAGATACTTCATAGCCAAAACATCATATCCAGCATAAGTCAACATATAACCTTCATATGGAACCCTCTTATACAATACAAGACCCATATCATGCATCCTCTTAAGTGAATCCAAAATAAACCCCCTACTAAAACCCGAATCTGAAGTTATGATGTCTAATGGCACATAGAGGAAGCTCCTCATCCTACTCTCCACAATACTTAAAATATGGAAATCGTCAGCGTCAAGGGATTTAAAAGCCTCAATTGGAAGCATAACTAAGGGTAATTACATAAAGCATAAACTAATACTTTTCCCATACAAATATACTTTAAAACAAAGGAGGAAAAACAATTTTAAATAAAGAATTAACACAACTAACAAATGGGAATATGAAAGGTGAACAACATTA
Source organism: Candidatus Culexarchaeum yellowstonense (assembly GCF_024707025.1). NCBI lineage: Archaea > Thermoproteati > Candidatus Culexarchaeota > Candidatus Culexarchaeia > Candidatus Culexarchaeles > Candidatus Culexarchaeaceae > Candidatus Culexarchaeum > Candidatus Culexarchaeum yellowstonense. Next base: position 6,917 of record NZ_JANGFQ010000019.1, on the reverse strand, counting down.
TGAAGGAAATTGAGGGGAATAGTGGAGTTTTAAGGGTTGAGGGAGATAAGATAATTGAGATAGCATCCATACTCTCATCAAAAACGAGACTCGAAATACTTAAAAGAACATTGAATACTGAAGTGGACGTAGATGAACTTGCAAAGGAGATAAATCAAAGCAAAGCTAACACAAGTGCTCAAATAAGGATATTGGAGAAAGCGGGACTCATAAAAACAATATATAAACCTGGAATTAGAGGTGTGAAGAAGATTTGCACTTCCAATGTTAGGGAGATAGTATTTGTTTTAAAGTAAAGTGGAGCTAACCTCTACCCTCAGAATATTTCAACGCAGCTTCAACGAAGCCTAGGTATGGTGGTGAAGGCTTCCCAGGACGGGAATTAAACTCTGGATGGGATTGAGATGCTAAGAAGAATTTCAACCCCCTAATTTCAATGAATTCAACTCTACGTCCATCCTCACTCAAACCTGAAAACACAAGTCCAGAAGATTCTAAGATATCCCAATACTTGGGATTAACCTCATACCTATGCCTATGCCTCTCACTTATAACACTACAACCATACAATGTACGAGCCAAAGTGTTATCCTTCAAGATTATTTTATGTGCACCAAGCCTCATAGTACCACCCTTAACATCAACCCCCCTCTGCTCTGGAAGTATGTCTATTACTGGATGTGGGGTATTTGGATCCACTTCAGTGCTATTGGCACCCTTCAATCCCAAAACGTTCCTAGCAAACTCCACCACAGCCATCTGAAATCCAAAGCATATCCCCAAAAATGGAATATCATTCTCCCTAGCAAACTGTATAGCTTTAATCTTCCCCTCAGTACCCCTAGCCCCAAATCCCGGTAAAACCATTATACCATCATAATTGGCTAGAGAATTGACCATAGACGGATTATTCTCAAGCAATTCAGTTTCAATCCAATCCAAATCCACATGTACACCAAGCTTAGCTCCAGCATGCTTCAAAGCTTCATTAATGCTAATATAGGAGTCTGCAAGCATGGTGTATTTACCACACATAGCCACCTTAACTTTACGGTCACATTTACGGAAGGATTCCACAATCCCCCTCCACTCACTCCAATCAGGCTTCACATCCTTAAGCCCCAACCTACGCATTATGTAGCTACCCATACCCTGCTCATCCAATATCAAGGGGACTTCGTAAATGCAATCCACAGTATATGATGTGAAGACGGCATTATAGGGGACATTACCAAACAATGCAATCTTCCTCTTAGCAGACTCCATTAATGGGGAAGCACACCTGGCAACTATTATGTCAGGTTGAATTCCAATCCTCCTAAGCTCATTAACACTATGCTGACATGGCTTAGTCTTCTGTTCACCAGTAACATCTAGTATTGGAACTAAAGCCACATGAACAAACAATGTATTCTCATACCCCTCCTCCAACCTCATCTGCCTAATGGCTTCAAGGAATGGGAGACCCTCAATATCACCAACAGTCCCACCAACCTCAACTATAACGACATCCACACCACCCTTCTCACCCACAACCCTAATTCTCCTCTTAATCTCATCAGTGATATGTGGAACCACCTGAACACAAACCCCCAAATAATCCCCACGCCTCTCAGCATCAATGACAGCCCTATAAACCTGCCCCGTAGTTATATTGTTATCCTTACTAAGTTTTATGTCTAGGAAACGCTCATAATGACCCAAGTCAAGATCCGTTTCACCACCATCATCAGTAACGAAAACTTCACCATGCATATATGGATTCATGGTTCCAGCATCAACATTCAAGTATGGATCTATCTTTATTATTGTTGGAGAATAACCCCTAACTTGAAACATCTTACCAATAGATGCTGCAACTACACCTCTGGGGGGAGGTTAACCTCCTTTCCCCACACTAGACAAAACACCACCAGTAACGAAGACATACTTCAAATGAACTCCACCCCCACTCACAACAATAATGAATAACTATCAAAACATGTATATAAATGTGAGCAATTAAGAAGATTTTAAGCTCTTCTCATCAAACTCATAGGCAACTCAATTATCTTTGGGAAGGAACGTTTATGTGATGATGAATCCACCATCCCCTTAATCTTGAGAACATCATTTAAACTAACATTAAGCTTCGAAGCAACCTCCACAGGACTTAAACCAACATCCACAAGTAAGTATAATATTGGATCTATGAAGCTATATGGGTATCCAAGCTCATCTTCAGCAAGATGACCAGGCCACAAAGCTGGACTACTAGGCTTACTCACAATCCTAGATGGAACCCCGAGGAAGCTGGCAAGAAGCTTAACTTGAGTCTTATACAATGAGCCTATGGGTAGGAAGTCGCATCCACCATCACCATACTTGGTGAAGTAACCTAAAAGTATCTCACTCTTATCCCCAGAGCCAGCCACAATCCACCCCTCAAGATTAGCGAAATAATAGTTAATGCACATCCTAATCCTAGCCCTCAAATTCCCCACAGAAAGCCTTGATGGTGAACCAAAAACCTTAAGTGAATCCATAAAGGCTCCCAAAATGGGCTTAATATCCAAAACCCTATACTCTATACCGAGAAGTTTTGCAACCATAATTGCATCATCAAAATCCTCTCTTGGAGTGACATCGGAATCTGGGAGAATTAAACCCAAAACTCTACTTGAACCAAGAGCCTTAACGCAGAGAAATGCAACAGTAGAGGAATCTAAGCCTCCACTTAACCCAACCACAACACCCCTAGACCAGCTTGGAACAAAACCCCTAATACCACTACATATGTGCTCCGCAACAGCACCCCAATCTAGATCGTAGAGCAAACAGCAGCACCGATAAAGTATTGATAGATTTTAGTAATTAATTTAATCATTTACTCAAGGGGTCTGCTTCTCATGACTTTGCGAATGCTTATGGAGGATTGTGGTAAGCTTACCGAGAATCACAATACCATCGTTTGGGACTATGTCAAAAACGTACTTACTCATATCCATTGGAGACCACCTCATTTTACGTGCATACAGAACTCTGTATAGGTTTGGTCCATGCTCAAATATGTCCAAGACAATTATGCCAGAGGATATGAATTCCTCCACACCATACCTGCTAAGCGCACTTGAGCCCGATGGAATATCAGCCGTTATGACAGTTGTGGATCCAATCTCCTCCTCAATATAGCTTACAATCTCCCTAACATACTCCCTAACCCACAACAAGTCTCCAGCACCTTGAACCAATGAGGAAATGGGGTCAAGAACAAGCCTATCAATCTTCCTCTTACCAGTATACTGAAGTATATGCTTCACAAAAGACCTAGACTCCTTACCATGCTTTAAATCCTCAGTCTTCAACCTAATCTCAAAGGGTATGAAGTTTCCAGACTTAACATATTGATCGAAATTCCAACCAAGATTTAAAGCTCCAGTTAAAACATTGGATATACGGTCATCAAGGGATATGTAAACGCATGTTTCATTCTTCCTTAAGCCATCCAACATGTATTGCAAAGACATTATCGTCTTACCAGTCCCAGTCCCCCCAGCAATGAGATACGTCCTCCCCTTAATGAACCCTCCACCAATAATTTCATCAAGTTTACTTATGCCAGTTGAAATCCTCTCAAGCATTAAAATACACCAACAAATAATAGTTGTAAACAATAAAATTTAACTCTTTTCAAAACCACAATTATATGTTGGCGGATGAAGAGGCGGCGCTGTTGAGCTTTGGGAGGGGCTATGAAACTCGATGGGCGGTCTGACGCCAAACAAATGGGGTGATAATAGATGAGTAAACTTTCTGAAAGTGTTGGGGAATTAATTGTGGAAGCAAACATGGAAACTCTTAGAGAAGCTGCAAAAGTGGTTTTTGGAGCATCATTAAAGGAGTATGTGGAAGATGGGAAAACAATATTCGCATTGGAAAGCCCAGTATGCCAACCACGAATAATAGTTGAAAAGATTGCTGAGGAAAAATACAGAATTACATGTAGAAGTAAATGTATGATAAAGGATTGCCCATACTGGGAGAGATGTGTAAAGATAGATAATGAAAGATTGAAAACATATGAAATAGCATTGAGGAAAATTATGGGAAAGGATATTGTAAAGGAGAGGAAATATACTTGGATCCCAGAGAGGGTTAGGGAGGAGGAGATAGAAAAGATAATAGATAGGATAATTAGAATAAAGTAAGGTGAAGAATGTGCCTCTAACAGTTGTGGTTGGAGGATTCTTCGGAGATGAGGGAAAGGGGAAGATAGTATCATACCTAGCATTGAAAGATAAAATAGACATAGCCGTAAGAACGGGATCAGTGAATGCTGGACATACAGTGGTATGGAACAACGTGACATATAGGCTTAGACTAATACCAAGCGCATTCGTATATGAAAATGCTAGATTGCTAATAGCGGCAGGGGCAAATGTAAACCCAAAAATATTGTTAGAGGAAATAGAAACGACGAAAACACATAATAGGGTTGGCGTGGATCACCAAGCCTCAATAATAGAGGAACACCATATAGAGGAAGATAGATCAGACCAACACCTATCAAAAAACATAGGAACCACGGGGCAGGGAGTTGGACCAGCAATAGCAGATAGAGTTAGGAGAAAGGCGAAACTTGCAAGAGACATACCAGAATTGAAGAAGTACCTAACAGACGTAGCCTTAGAAGTAAATGAAGCCATTGATGATGGAAGGAAGGTGATATTGGAGGGGACGCAAGCCACATTCCTCTCATTATATCATGGAACATACCCATACGTTACTGGAAGGGATACCACAGCATCAGCAATATGTAGTGAAGTAGGGGTGGGGCCAAAGAAGGTGGATGAAGTGTTAGTAGTATTCAAAGCATATGTAACGAGGGTTGGAGGAGGACCTCTACCAAACGAACTCACATTGGAGGAAATAGAGAGAAGAGGGTGGGTTGAAAGGGGAACCGTGACCGGTAGAGTTAGGAGAGCCGCTCCATTCAACATAGAGTATGCCAAGAGAGCTGTAATGCTTAACAGCGCCACTCAAATAGCAATAACGAAGATGGACGCACTATTCCCAGAATGTAGGGGGATGAGATGCTTCGAAGAACTACCAAGAGATGCTAAGAAATTCGTGGAGTGGATTGAAGGGGAACTGAAAGTACCAGTTACATTGATAGGGACGGGAGCTGAAATTGAAGACATAATAGATCTCAGAGAAGATAAATGCAAGAAATAAAGTGAACGAAAAATCTTAAAAAATGAGGTTAATTTTTATTGTGGATTACCTTCAAACGTACGCTCAACAGTACTTGTATAGAGCATTGAATATCAATTTGAAGGTTCCATGGGTTTGAGCTCTAAATTGCGGTCTAAAAGCATATAATACAGCTTTACCACTACCCTCCTTAGCCACAACCAAAGCTGGTTTGCGAGACAGATAACTCTCACCAATAAGCCAACCACTGGATTTAATGTTAGTCTCAGGATAAGTTACTGGAGCCTCATACAATTCACTATAGTATGTTGGCAGAATCTCCAATATTGGACTATCATAGAAGAAGACCTTCGAGGTTTTAGGCATACCATAACATAGTGGATGCGTATTATCAACATTAACATTTAGAACGGAGCCTGGACAGAAGAAGACTTTTGGATCTAAATTCTTAGCTGCATTGTTCAACTTGAGTTTAAGAGCTTCTATTGCGAAATCGCAGGAGCCATTAAATGCCAATAAAACTCCACCCTTAGAGACGAATTCCCTAACCTTCTCAACACCCTCCTTCTTAATTCCACTCATGTATTCTGGTGGAATTGGAGGCATAACGTAGGGCCTCTTAAACCTCTCAGTTAAAGCCTTCTCAATAGCCTCCTTACTCTCACCAACTATTATTGCACTATTGTCATCGGCAAATATTAGTACATCAACCTTCTCAGAAAGTTTTCCACCCCTAATATCCTCATCCAAAATTACTTGAATTGGGAATTTGAAGTGCTCTAAGAGCCATCTAGTCCACCCCTCATCCATATTTCCACCATAATATCTCTGATATATCCCAACCCTAGCTTGCTTAACCTCAATTAAGTCCACATTCAACTCAGACTTCAAATTATATACTGGAACGTGGAATTCCCTTGAGACATTATTGAGTACATCTAAAACTTTATCTTGAACTGGTATGTAGAAGGAGCCCATTGGGAGAGTTACATCATCAACCTTAACATCCTTCAAAACCCTATAAACCTTAAACCCTAAAGATAACAGTACATTCACTGCCGCAAATGTATCATTCAACCTGCAATCCAACATATATCCAAATCTAGACTCAGCCACTGGGGTATATGGGTAGATAACTTCATCTATCATCTCAAACTCACCATCAAACCTATCCATAGCAACATCAACCTTAACACCCATATAATCTGGAATCGTATAACTTGCAACATCATATGGTCTTATTGGGGTGCCATCACGAGCACGAGTCCACTCATTATCCGGATACTCCGTCTTCTCAAGAACATACTTCACAAAAGCCCTCTTCGGCTGTGCAGAGAATATTACGAAAGTTCCAGCTGGATAAACAGTATTACCAATCTTGAATGGCTTCTTAGCAACATGAACTTCAACATCCAACTTCCTAAACACATCTATCATCTTCAATGCAGTATTTGGGTCATGCTGATCCTCCAAGGATACTATGAAAGCATATGGGGGTTCATTAAGCCCCTTCTCAATGTTCCTCTTGGCTTTGATGTACATGTTCTTCAGTATGGTTTCTTTCATTTTAGCTGCCAATTCGAGGGCTGCGAGATTTGATATTAGTTGTTGTTTTATTATGTCTTTTAGTTTCCACCATCCTCCTGGCCATGGGTTTGGGAAGCTGTATTGCTTTTTATCTCCAACTCTCCCCCTATTCCCAGTTAATTGATGTTTATGAATAT
>NZ_JANGFQ010000018.1:0-24404 GCF_024707025.1 Candidatus Culexarchaeum yellowstonense | reverse complement strand
TTGGTTCCGTTATAGATGAAGCTCAAGTTGAAAAGTTAATAAATATTTTGATATATGCTCAAGCAGCCAAACATTCAATTTTCGTTATAGGTGCAGGTAGATCTGGACTTGTGGCAAGAGCCTTCGCCATGAGATTAATGCATCTAGGGTTTCAGGTATATGTAGTTGGGGAGACAATAACCCCAGCGGCTGGGAAGGGGGATGTACTACTGGCAATATCTGGCTCTGGTAGTACTGGAATAGTGGTTGATGTTGCTCAAGCAGCGAAGAAAGTTGGTTGCACGGTTATAGCCATAACCTCACATCCAGAATCACCTCTAGGTCAATTGGCAGATCATGTGGTCTATGTTCCCGGTAGAACTAAAATATCAGAAACTACCGACTACTTTTCTAGGCAAGTACTGGGTTTACATGAACCATTAGCTCCACTTGGAACGCTCTTCGAAATAGCTGCCACAATATTTCTAGAGTCCTTAGTGGGTGAGCTTATGAAGAGATTGGGGAAAACAGAAGAGGATTTAAAAAGTAGGCATGCAACTCTTGAGGGGCTATGATTTTGCTCCTTTACAATTACCATTTTAATTGGTGATTTAATTGCAAAAGGACACTCTTGCTCGACCATCATGGGATGAATACTTTATGAAAATCGCCCACATAGTGAAGGAAAGATCAACATGTTTGAGAAGAAATGTTGGCGCTGTACTAGTTAAAGATAAACATATTCTGTCTACTGGATATAATGGTGCCCCAAAGGGGTTGCCTCACTGCTCTGAAACTGGATGTTTAAGGGATAAATTGAATGTTCCCTCTGGTCAGAGACATGAGCTTTGCAGAGGAGTTCATGCAGAGCAAAATGCAATAATACAAGCTGCTGTTTTCGGGGTTAGCACTCGTGGTGCAACATTATATGTTACTGATTTCCCCTGTTCTATATGTGCAAAGATGATAATAAATGCCGAAATAAAGGAGGTTGTTTACGATTCTCCATATGAAGATCCCGTCTCCATGGATTTATTGAAATCCGCTGGAATCATTGTAAGGCAATTCCAAATAAAAACAAACTAATTACAATTTCATTAAAGTAAAGGATAAAGTTTATAATGTTTTCATTGATAAATTCTATTTGAGGTGTAATTAAAAGTGAAAACCTACATTAAAATATATGGACCACCAATATTGGAAGCTTTAAAAGCTTTGGAAAAAGTTGCAGTCGAAGTCTCTAAAGAATTGCCCAAAGTACTATTCTATGACACTCTTGGTGGAACAGCATTATCACGGGATGATGCTGTGTCAATAATTATTGAAAAGTGGGGGGTATCTGATGAGGAAGCACGTGTACACTATGAGAACATGATAAGTAAAAGTGGATGGACTCTCGGTGATTATGACTTCTACTTTGAATGGACTGTTCCACCAACCTTTGAGCAATTAAAGTTACTTATATCTAAGATTGATGAAGCTTTAAAGCCTCTTGGATGCAAGTATACAATAACTACGAAATAAATATTCCAATTTTTAAATAAAAACCAATCTTCAAATTTCTCCTTTTTTATGGGGGATTAAAGAAGATGTTGCATCGCATATCTCATATTTAGTAAGTCTGAACATGATCATAATTTTTTCCAACTATGTATGAATAGAGATGTACTTGGGTTTTCCATTGAGATTTAGCAGTAATTCTTAAATTTCTGGTTCGTATGTTAGCAAAGTAGACTTCTTTTAAACATATTTCTAAGGCTTTAGTTGTTTCACTTTAAATGTGCTTTAGCATCTAGATATGCGTCAATGCTTTAATTTTCCTCTACTGTGCTTTTTCACTACACCTAATCTATTGATTAACTTCCCTATAATTGCCTTCAATAATTCTAGCCAAAGCTTTTCTATAGAGGTTTGGATCTCTGTGAAAGATATTTTTCCGCTTGCTCCAATTCTTTCAATGTATTTATTGGTATCCAATCATCCTTATCACTTGCATATAGAGTTAAACTGTACAATTTACCCATTCTAGCTAGTTCTGGTAATACTGTTGCCTCATATTCTACTGCCTCTTGCCTCCCTATATCTATGAGTTCATCTATTAATTGGTATACTTCTGGTTCAATTATGCACATTCCTATATGTGTTAATATGTTTAATTGTGGTTTTTCCACAAATCTTTTTATTCTTCCAACTTCATCTATTTCAGCCACGCCATAGGGGTATGTTGTTGAAGTTATCAGTACTGATGTGGCGAGAATGCCATATTTCTCCACACCATATATGTGTTGTGCAAGTAACATTAATGGTAAGAATCTGTTTAATTTCAAATCGTCTGGGAATGTTATTAGTGCTCTCTTATCTCTTTCTATAACCCCATTTATTAGTGCATTTTTCAAAGCTTTCCCCTTACCCACTTTCTCAACATTTGGATCCATCGAATATCGTATTTCAACCCCCCATTTCTCCCCATTACCTGCATACTCAATAACTTCTTCACCTAAATGGCCTATTAGTAATTTGAACTTCTTGAATCCACAATTCCTATATAATTCTATTTCTCTTTCAAGTAGTGTTTTACCAGCAACTTTTATTAATGCCTTATTTACATTTTGTAAACCCATCCTCTTAGCCTTCCCCCCTACTGGCATTACTACCTGTGTTTTTTCCGCTTCCTCCATTAACTCCTTTAATGTGTTCATATTACCCACTCCATTTACAATAAATTTTATGGAGTATAATTTATTTTTAGAGCTTTTGGATGTTGGGAATTGGTTTTCAGTAAAGTTTAAAAAAGACTTTGACATCTTACTTTTTGATTTTGAATTGTTGAGGAGGGTGCTGTAATTGGTTAAGTATAAGACTACTGAGCAGATTTTGAAGATAATGGATGAGCTGGATAATGTTAGGAATATTGGTACTTTGGCTCATGTGGATCACGGCAAAACTACATTGTCAGATTCTCTTCTAATGGCAGCTGGACTTATTTCGCCTAAGGTTGCCGGTAAAGCTTTGGCTTTGGATTACGTGCCTATAGAGCAGATGAGGCAAATGACTGTAAAAGCGGCTAATGTATCTCTTTACCACGAGTATAATGGCAATGCTTATCTAATTAACCTCGTTGATACTCCTGGTCATGTTGATTTTACTGGTCATGTAACTAGATCCCTTCGAGTTATGGATGGAGCCATAGTCGTTGTTGATGCTGTTGAAGGTGTTATGACGCAGACGGAAACTGTTGTGAGGCAAGGGTTAGAGGAGCGTGTAAGACCGCTGTTATATATTAATAAGATTGATAGGTTGATTAGGGAGCTTAAATTAACTCCTGAGGAAGTTCAACAAAAACTTATGGAGATAATTAGGGATTTCAATAATTTAATTGAATTATATGCTGAGCCTCAATTTAAAGATGCTTGGAAAATTAATCCATTGAAGGGTCAAATGGCATTTGGTTCTGCACTTCATAAGTGGGGTTTAACGATACCTATTGCTCAGAAGGCTGGTATCAAATTTAGTGAGATAGTTAAAGCTTATGAGAAGGGGGCTGAGGAAGTTTCCCAGTTAGCTGATGAATTCCCACTGTATAGAGCAATTTTAGATATGGTTGTTCAGCATATTCCAAGTCCAAGAGTTGCTCAGAAGTATAGGATACCAAAGATTTGGCGTGGTGATATTGATAGTGAAATAGGTAAATCTATGCTTAATTGTGATCCAAAGGGGCCATTGGTTATCTGTGTAAGCAAAATGGTTGTTGATCCACATGCAGGTTTAGTGGCTACTGGAAGGGTTTTTAGCGGCACAGCTACCAGTGGCGATGAAGTATATCTTATGATGGCTAAAAGTACTGGTAGAATTCAGCAAGTTGGCTTGTACATGGGCCCATATAGGGAGGTTGTGGATAGAGTTTTGGCTGGGAACATTGTGGCTTTGCTTGGATTGGATAATGCAAGGGCTGGGGAAACTGTGGTTGGCATTGATTATAAGGATTCCATGGTTCCTTTCGAAAAGTTAGCATATATTAGTGAGCCTGTGGTTACAGTGGCTATTGAGCCAAAGAAAAGTGCTGATCTGCCACGTTTAGTTGACACTTTAAGGAAAATGGCTATTGAAGATCCCACTTTACATGTCAAGATAAATGAGGAAACTGGAGAATACCTTATCAGTGGTATGGGAACTTTGCATCTTGAAATTGCCTTATGGGATTTACGTCAAAGAACTGGGGGTATGGAGGTAGATGTGTCACCACCAATAGTGGTGTATAGGGAGAGTATTAAGGGGTCTGCTGGACCTATTGAAGGTAAATCTCCAAATAAGCATAACCGTATATACATTAGTATTGAGCCATTAGATGAGGTGACTATGAAGTTGCTTAGCACTGGTGCTGTGTATGAAGATCAAGATTGGCGTGTAAGAGCTAAAATTTTACGTTCTGAAGCTGGGTGGGATGCTGATGAAGCTAGGGGTATAATGGCCATAGATCAGTATTTGAACATATTTGTGGATGTAACAAAGGGTATTCAATATTTAAGGGATATTAAAGATACTTTGATTTCAGCTTTCAGATGGTCTATGGAGGCAGGTCCATTGGCTCAAGAACCTATTAGAGGTGTTAAAGTCAAGTTAGTGGATGCAATGGTTCATGAAGATCCAGCTCATAGGGGTCCAGCCCAAATAATGCCAGCGACGAAAAACGCAATTTTTGCAGCTTTCTTATCTGCCTCTCCAATACTTTTGGAACCTATTCTAAAGTTGGAAGCTAAAGTGCCTCAAGAGTTTGTTAGTGGTTTGCTCCGTGTCATAACTTCCAAGAGAGGTAAAATAATATCTATGGAAGATCAGAGGTTATTGATGTTTGTTAGATGCCATATACCTGTTTCAGAAACCTTTGATTTATCTGATCAGATTAGAGGTGCAACACAGGGTAGATGTTTCTGGAGTACTGAGTTCTCCCATTGGGGTGTAGTTCCTCAGCAACTTGCTGAAGAATTGATTAGACAGATTAGGAAGAGGAAGGGGTTGCCTCCAAATCCGCCAAAAGTTGAGGACTTCCTTTCACCATAACCATCCATATTTAGAAAAACATTTTCCAACTTCCTTTCTCATACAAATTCATTGGTAGACTTTTCTCCATTTTTGATTTATAATCTATTAACCCCATGGTGCAATCTTTTATTATACCTGCCCTTTTCATATTAATCAATGCCTTATTTAATTCCACTATTTGATCGAATGGTATGTAGAAGTATACTGTCGCCCTATTATCCTCTAAGTTTGCTAACACTCTACTGGAGAAGGGTTTCCCCTCTAATGAGGCCATGAAGCTATTCATATTCTTTCTACTTGTGAATTGAATATGTCCCAGAATATTTATTGATATGTTTTCTGGGAATAGCTTTAATATTGCTTCATAACCTTCAATGATATCATATTTCACTAGATGTTTGTAGTAGTGGTATCTGACAGTTGGTGGAGTGACGCCCATTTCATTCGCCATTTCTTTGAATGATGTTTCTGCATCTTCCTCAAGTTTTTGAATTATAAATACATCTGGTTTATCTAGCACTACAAATTCTCCCATTTTTGGTACGGTGAAATCTACCTCCCTACTGCCTAGAACTACTTCGTCCATCCATTCACTCCATTTAAACTCCCATCTTCTTTCTTCATCGTTAAACCAATCTACATTTGGCTTGGGGTTTATGTCTATTGGATTTGTATTCATGTATACTATTCTTACACCAGCTTTCTCACTAACATTCCTTACATATCTATTGAAGTCATTTATAGCTTCTTTTGGTATATTGAAGTATACGTGCCAGTAGGTGTCCATCTGCACATAGTATTTCTCTATATTTCTCCAATATTCAATGCCCTTTAAATATGATTCTAAGCCAGGTTCTTTCCCCATACCCTCGTCTTTAAATATGATTTCTATGGGTTGTAGCCCCATGTTTACCACGTTGACTTTCACTTTTAGTTTTAGTATGTTCTTGCTTGTCAGTTTATCATAGTAGTAGTGTACTAGTGCGGGTGACATTCCAGTTTTCTTTGCAAGTAAAGATAAATTATTAGTTCCTGTTTCATGTAGTGCCTTTATTATCTTCTGGCATGTTTTATCTATTGCCTTTGAATATTTTCTGAAAGTTGGGCTTTCTCTCCAATCAAACATTGTACTCAACTTCCTTATTTTTTATTTTGCATATTTTTAAATTTTTCCTTTTTCTTTTTATTTTTCATGGGCTCAGAGTTAGCTGGTTCATCAATATTCAGACCTTACACGCATCATCATAGCCTTAAACAGATTATATTCCCCTTAACTTTTAATATTAGTGTTAACATTTTTTAAAGGAGTTTCCATTTTGTATCTCAGTATTGCAGCTATTCCTCCAATTGAATTTAACTCTCTCCCAGCTTCGCTTTCATCTGATATTATCCTAATTTCCCCATTATATTTCTCAACATTCCCTATTACTTCTTCAAGTTTCTCCCTTTCTTCATCATAAGTTTTGAGTTTTCTATTTAATATGAGTAGTGTCTTTATAATTCCAATTTTTGATGCGTTGTATACATCGTTTAATCCATAGATTGCCATTGACGGTTCTTTTATGAGTATTTGTAGATATTCTCCCATTATTTTATTGTCTTCAATCATTTTTATCTTCTCAAGAGCTTTGGTTATGCTTTCTCTCTTTATGGTTTCATAAAGTCCTCTTACTCCTCCGTTTGATGTATCTTCACTTATTATTTTTGGTTTCTTTTTCAACCCCTTTATATCTTCCAGTATCTTTTCAGTTAATTTCTCTCTCATGTAGCTTATTCCGGAAATTACCAATATCTCTATATCCCTCCTTTCTATGATTTCCATAACTTTCTTTGAAATTTCCCTTAATTCTTTATCCACCTTTTCTTCCCTTGCTTCTGCTTCCCTCTTTCCTGGGATTTTGAGTTGCATTTCAAAAATTATTTCCAATCCATAACTTCTCAATATCCCTGCGGCTACTTCTTCATCGTCAATTGATATTATCAGAACTTTCTCGCTTTTTCCACAGCTTCTCTCTATCTGATTTATTATGTATTTTTGCCACTTACTCTTTTTTATCTTTATTTCATCTGAAACTTTTACGTTTATTGTGTGGTGGCTTCCTAGGAACCCGTATTCCTCGTATTTTTCTGGATGGTATATTATTGTGCCGTGAATTCTAAGTCTATTTGTGAATGGTTGGAATTCCACTTTATTTACCTTTATTCCAATGTACATGCTCTTTCTTACGCTTTTATTTCCCATGTTTATTTCTCTAGTTGTTCTAGCGTATACTTCATCGTCTCTATCGATTATATTGTGGAGTAACCAGAGATCATCTTCATCTTCTATCTTTAATACCATTTCCCTACTTTTTTCGTCAAAATTTATTATTCTCATTTCCCTTCCGCTTTCTTGTCTTCATAATCTTGATGGTTAAATTTTAAATTTTCCATATTATACATTGATTTAGATTGATTTGAGGGTTATGTTGGATTTGAATAGGGGATTGGCATTTGGCTGGCTTTTAAGTAGTCTTGATATTCCGCAAAACTATTATTCTAATACCGAGTTTTATCCAGATTTATCTTATGGGTATGATCTCGTTTCAAATTATCTTTTCTTCATGGTTCTTATGGATTACTCCTTTTCGGGGTCGATATTTTATGGTTATGTTGATGGTAAATACTATTATGGTTCTAGATTATTTTGGCGTTTGGGTAAATTGATTTTTGATGAAGACCCTAAATTCTTCTCCCTTGAGTATACCTCCAATTTAGATAGAAGTTTCTTTGAGAGAATGTTTAATTATGGGGAGATATATGGTTTTGAAACTATTGATGTTGATCGTAGGATTAAGATGGTTAGGGATGTTGCTAAAAGGATTATGTCTGAATATGGTAACTCGATTCTAGATGTAGTTTATGCTTCCTCAAACTACTTGTACCGTAATGGTTCTGGGTTCATTGAGAGATTGAAGAAGTTTATGGGTTTTGATGATCCTGTTGAGTATAAGGCTTTACTTTTAGCTAAAATGTTATTTAGGAAGGGGGTGACATCATTTAATGATTTTGATAATATTCATTTTCCAGTTAATGGTTCTATCCTACCATTTATTTTGAGGTGTGGCTTGATACATTTGGATGATGAGTTCATGAATAAAATTGTGCAATCCCAGTTAACCTTCTCCGAAGATTATGCTTTGAGAATTCGCACAAGGGAGTGTTTAGATTTCGTTTCTAAGGTTTCTGGTAGAGAACCTATGGTTATACATGACTTCCTAGATCTATTCACATCCTATTGTTGCACATCTCAAAATATTAATTGTGTAACCCATTACTGTAATGGATGCCCCTTATCGTCATTTCTAAGTTGTGGAGGGGAATGCTTTTTGAAGAGGATCTGCAAGTATTGTGGTAGTGATTTGGCTAGTAAAATACGAGAGCCTAGTTTTAAGGGGAATGTTTACTATTAGGAGGGGGTTGAAATTGAATAAGTTTTTCAATATTGGCTTATCTTCTCTCTGCTTTATATCAAAGGATTTTGATTATGCTTTAAATTTCATAGCTTCTTCTGGAATTTCACTTTGGGAGGTTGTGGATGACGGTTTGCATTTCCTTGACTCTAGTAGAATTAAAAGGATGCTGGCTCTTTCATCACCCCTAAATATGACTTTAAGTTTACATGCCCCATACACTTCAGTTAACATTTCAGCATCAAATTATAGGGCTAGAAGGTTTAGTATGGATATGTATAGGGAGTCTGTGGAACATGCGCATCAGCTGGGATGTAAATTCATAGTTTTCCATCCTGGGTTGCTTGATTCCTTTACATATCTGTTTAGAGATTTAAATGAGCCTATATTAGATGGAATAAACTTCCTCTTATCGATTGGAGATTTATGTAGTGATTATGGGATAACTCCATTAATAGAAAACTTGGCAACTGATAGATCCACAATACTTAAGGTTGAAGATTTCAAAAGTTTCTTTAGCAAATCAAATAGTTTTAAGATGGCATTGGATATATCCCATGCCCATGTTATGAATTCTTTCAATTCATATATTGATTCTCTACGTGATAGGATAGCGTATTTTCATATTAGTGGTAACGATGGTTTAGCTGATAGGCATTGGCCTCTTGATATGGGTACTCCGTTTTGGAAGGATTATCTTAAAAGGGTTTTAAATTGCAATTTGAGTGGGCCATTGATAATAGAAAATCTCTCTTACTCTGCCTCGTTAAAGAGTTTGAATGTTTTGAAGCTATTTTTTGGAAGTGAAGTTTCCACGTAATCTTTCCATGTCGCCATATAAGCTTATTAGTTTTCTGTATTCTTCTTCATCATAGAATTTACATAATCCCGCAGTATAATCCTTTGCCACTTCTATACAGAATCTTGTGGCTTTCTCTAAGCTATTTATATATGTTGCTCCAGTTGCACATCCAGCTACTGGTACTTCTGCTGTTATTGCTACTCCAACCACTGGGGATTTTGTGGCGATCCATGGTTGCATTATGCTATTTATGTGATATATGCCTTCCACATATGGTGTTATGTCTTGCATGGTTATTGGAACTATATATGCTCTATGTCCAGTTACTCTCTCATATATATTTATCAGGTCATCACTTACCTTTAGGATCCAGCCGTTGAGAACTGTGGGTGTTATTGCGAATCCCTCCACTTTTATTAGTCTGTTCCCCTTAGTTGCATCCACTGATAGTATGGCATCCATTCTCTCGTCAACTTCGTTTATGATCATGGTGTTCATGTCGATCGGGGAGTCCATGAATGGTACTGGTTTATGTGGTTTTGTGGGTGCATTTGGACATATATGTGTTGTTATTATTACGTCCCCCATAAGTTCGTCTCCTTTCATGATTAGGTCAGCTAATTTCATTGCAGATGCTATTGCCACTATTGCTCCATCAGCATCTGAAACTAGGCCAATCATTTGTGGTCTTGCACCTATCCCTCCAAGTCTTCCAATTATTCCCAATGTGGGTTTGTTTCCACCCCTCATCTTCCCCTCTTTACCTGGGATCAAAACTTTTATGAAGTCTGTTTTCCCCCTCTTCCCCTCTACGCTCTTTACTTCCACATGGCTTAATCCTCTTCTATTCATTTCCTCCTTTATTTTTATTCCATTTATCTTTGAATCTTCAAGTATGTCTATAGCTTCCAATACCTGTTTAAAGCATGACATTATATTTCACCTCAATTAAGTTTTAGTTAACATTTAATTAATTGTTTCCTTCCACTTTACTTATATCTTCAAATTTTGTTTCAGAAGCACCTTCCCTAAGATACCACTTAATTTTATCCCAATCTATCAATTCCAATACTATTTTTCTAAGATGCTTTTTAAGTTCCTCTGATGTCTTTTCATATCCAATTCTACTTGAATTCCAGGTTACGAATGGTGTGTTGAATTCTGCTTTGATTAGTTTTATGCTATTGTCATCGTTTACTTCAAATTTTACGTATCCTAATTCTTTAAGGTAGCATAGGTCGTTGGGGCATAATATGTCTATTTCAAGTGCTTCCTTCCTTATGAATACGATCTTATACTGCTTTGGGTCTCTTATTATTGTTCCACATGGGCATTGTATGCTCTCTTCATTGCTCATAGCGTTATACCTATTTTTCAATAATGGAAGTATTATAAATAGTTTTTTAAATGGGCTTTGGTAAATTTTATTTCTATGGTTAACTACATTTTTATTGTTGCGGCGGTGGTCTAGCCTGGACTAGGACACAGGCTTGCCGAGCCTGTTATCCATTTTTGGACGGGAAACCCGGGTTCAAATCCCGGCCGCCGCACTAATTTCGATTGTCTAGTGTATTGTAATTAATCTTTATTTAGGGTTTAGTGGATATACTTTTACTGATGGTGGTATAGCTTTGAAGTTGATGATGGGTCCATCTTCTCAAGGTCTTGGTAGACGTCTTTCAATGCTATTATCATTGGATTTGGTTAATTTTGAATGGAAGATTTTCCCTGATGGTGAAAGTTATTTTAGATTGTTATCTAAGGTTGATGATTCTGTGGTTTTAGTTCACTCGCTTACTCCACCCCAAGATAAGAGGATTGTTGAGCTATTCTTCCTCTTGAAGCTACTAAGTGATTATAGGGCTAAAGATATAATTTTGGTTATACCTTACCTTGCATATATGCGTCAAGATAAAAGGTTTCTTGATGGTGAAATAGTAAGTGTTGAAGTTCTTGCAGATTTGCTTAAAACTTATGATATAGATAGGTATGTGTTTGTGGATGTTCATAGTGGGGAGGTATTAAAGTTCTTTGGAAATAGGGCGATGGAGGTATCTGCCTTCCCACTTATTGGTGATTTCCTTTCAAAATATCATCTTATAAATCCAATAGTTATAGCTCCAGATGCTAAAGCGTTTAAGTATGCGGAAACTGTTGCTAAGATTATTGGTGCTGAGTCTGATTACATCGTTAAAAGGAGGGATAGGAGTAGTGGGGCTGTGGAGTCTGAGTTGAAGGAGTTTAATGTTGGTGGTAGAGATGTTATATTGGTTGATGACATAATAAGTACTGGTGGAACTATGATTAACGCTATTAAGATTTTGAAAGAGCATGGAGCTAATAGGGTATTCGCTTGCTGTACGCATGGACTCTTCATTGGCAATGCTGTGATTAACATGTTTAATGCTGGTGTTTATGATATAATTTCAACCGATACCATCGAATCATATTATAGTAGGGTGTCGGTTGCCCCCGCCATAGCATCTGCAATAAAATCCATTATTAAATGATGCTTATGGAAAACTTCTTCTTAAGATTATCTTGTGAACATCCATCACTTCCAATGGCTGAAGTTAAAGCTATTTTGGAGGCTGAGCGAATACCATATACATTGAATTCATCTCTCCCATGTGTTTTCAGGTTTTCATCATTAAAGGAATCCATTAGAACGATTCTCAAAAGGTCTAGTATGTCATTTTTTGGAGCTAAGGAGCTGGTTTTCTGTAATGCGGATTATGATAGTATTATTAAGGCTTGTAGGGATGTTGATTGGTCATTTCTGAATGGTAAGAGTTTTCATGTGAGGGTTCATAGGGTTCTATCATCCTCTGCTAATTTATCCACTAGAACTTTGGAATCTATGATCGGTGAGATCATTTATAAAAGCCTTAATGGTTCTGCACGGGTTAAATTCGATTCTCCAGAGGAGATTATCGTTGGTATTTTGAGTGGTGGGAGCTTCCTCCTAGGTGTCCTCCTCGGGGAGTCTTGTAGGAGAGATTTTCACTCAAGATGGGTTGGAAATAGACCATTTATCCATCCAAGCTCATTAAATCCAATAATATCTAGGCTTTTTGTGAATTTATGTAGAGCTAGACCTGGAGGATTATTCTTCGATCCATTTTGTGGTTTTGGCGGATTTTTAATAGAGGCGGCTCTGATCGGATGTGAAGTCGTTGGATTGGATATTGATATAAAGATGATTAGGGGTTGTCTAATCAATTTAAGGTACTTCAACATCAAAAATTACAATTTAATATTGGGGGACGCTAAGCATTTACCATTCAAGTCTGTGAATTTCGTCGCCACAGATCCTCCTTATGGTAGAACTGCTTCCACGAAGGGTATGAATCTAAAAAATTTAATTAAATGTTTCTTACAAGACATATATGGCTTAATGTCTAAAGATGGTTACATTTGCATTGCCGCCCCTGAGAATGTGGATCTTAAAAATATTGGTTTAGATGTGGGATTTAAGTTGGTGGAGTCCCATGTCATGAGGGTTCATAAAAGTTTAATTAGAGAAATCTGTGTGTTCAAAGTGTAGGTGGAGGTTTATGAGCGTGAAATTGATATTCCTCGGGACTAGTGCAGGTCTTCCAACGGTTAAGCGTGGGCTTTCATGTATTGTTCTTAAGTATCATGGTGATCTTTTGATATTCGATTGTGGTGAGGGTGCTCAGAGGAATATGATGATTGCCGGTATAGGTTTCCCTAAAAACCTTAAGATCTTCATAACCCACATGCATGGTGATCATGTCTTAGGGCTTCCAGGTCTCCTTCAAACTCTATCTTTAATGGATAGGAAGTATGATGTGTATGTGTATGGACCTAAGGGGATTGTAGATTTCATAATGAAAGTTAAGGAGCTTCTTCAATTTCAAATATCATATGATCTGCATATCAGTGAGGTTACCCCTGGAATAGTGGTTGAGGAGAGGGATTATGTGGTTAAAGCTACTGAGGCTATGCACTTTCAGCAAAGTTATGCGTACTCCTTTGAGGAGAAGCCAAAGCCTGGCAGGTTTCACCCAGATAAGGCTTTAGCACTTGGCGTTCCAAGGGGGCCTTTGTGGAAGATGTTGCAGGAGGGTAAATGCGTACTAAATATGTTCGGGGAACCCGTCTTTCCACATCAAGTTATGGATCCACCTAGGGATGGCATTAAAATAGTTTTCTCTGGGGATACACGTCCATGTGGGAGTGTGCTAAATTTAAGTATGAATGCAGACATCCTTATTCATGATTCAACCTTCGATGATTCCTTAATTGATAAGGCTATTTCCGATATGCATTCCACCGCGGGTGAAGCTGCTGAAATTGCTTCGAAAGCCAATGTTAAGTTGCTTGTATTAACACATATAAGTGCGAGGTATTCATCTTCCCCTGAAGTGTTGCTTAAGCAAGCTAAGGAGAAGTTTAGTAATGTTATTGTGGCTGAAGATTTTCTTGAGTTATCAATTTCAAAGAATGCTGTTAGTTTAAGACGTTTAATTGACCCTATGAAGTAAGCTTATCTATTAACTCATTTATCTCCTCCTCACTATCGCATATCACCTCTATAGTTATAGGTCCCAGCGGGGATTCCCCTTCCCGCTGGCAGAATGATGCATGCCCCATGTATGCTGCTTGTTTGTTCAGATATATTGTCATGCTAGTTCCAATAACTGATTGTTTCATAACATTTCTTGCGGCGGTTAGTATCCTCCTCCTCTTCAATGATTCATGCAATTTTAATAAGCTTTCAATTCCACTACCCTCAGCCACAATGTATTGACTTTCACCCCTACTTTCAATTTCAATTTTTTCCGGTGTCATTAAGTTTAATAATGCCCTCTTAACCTTTTCCACATCTTCTGTTGGTTTAACTTCAACTATCGCTTTAACCCTTATCATTTTGAATAACCTTCCTAAAAACCTTTAGCGTGTTTTTCTTTAAATCTTCCAAGGTCCCCTCATTTATAATCATTTCATCTGCCAGAGAAATTACTCTACCTATTCCAACATCTAATTCCCTTAAATCCCTTTCTCCAAACTCCTCCCAGCTTTTTGGGTCATCGCTCCTCCCCCTCCTGGATAGTCTCTCATATCTGGTTTTAGGTGATGAATGTACGGCTACTATCTTTACATCTCCCACCTTTCTGAATTCTTCAACTTCTTCTAAGCTTCTCACACCTTCCACCAATACTATCTTTGAATTTAACTCTTTGATTTTATCCACACATCTCTTTGCTATCACATTTGCTCCCATCTTCTCCCGCAATTCAATCATCAATTTCCCAAGATTTTTAGGTGTGGGTTCAATACCTCTAATTCTTGCTTCTTCCCTTACAACGTCCCCCATTACTATTACTGGTATTCCCATTTCCTTAACAATTTCACTTATAGTTGTCTTCCCAGATCCAGGCATCCCTGTGAGGCATATTATCAGCTTTATATGTCATCCCCCTTAGATATTTATTAAAAGTTTATTTAGTTTTTCTCCCTATCTATTTGAGGTGTTAATTTTGTCGCTTGTTAGGGCTTTCATTGCCATCGACATTGATGAAAGAATAATTGATGAATTGGTTAAAGTTCAAGAAGCCATGGCTTCAATGAATCTCGATATAAAATTTGTTGAAAGGGAAAACATTCATTTAACTTTAAAATTTCTTGGGGAGATAACTGCCGATAGGGTTAATGGGGTTTGTGATGTGATGAGGGGGTTGAAGGCTTCCCCATTCACACTTGAGGTTAAGGGTTTAGGGGCTTTCCCCTCAGTTACTAGGCCTAGGGTTGTATGGGCTGGGGTTGGTGATGGGGGTAGTAATGTTATTGAAATTTATCGATTTCTTGATTCTGGACTGCGGAAATTGAATTTTAAGTCTGAAAGTGAGGAATTCATTCCCCACATAACTCTTGGGAGACTTAGGAGTGATAGGAATGTACGTTCACTTTCGAGCTTCCTTATGAATTACGGTGAAAGAGTTTTCGGTAGCTTTACAGTTACATCGGTGTGTTTGAAGAAGAGTGTTCTCACCCCCCGTGGACCCATATACTCAAATTTGTATGAGGTTAAGTTGGTGTAGGTTTATGGGTTTAGATGAGGTTTTATCAAAGGCTTTGGAAGTTTTAAAGCCTAATGCTGATGAGAGAGTTAAAATTGAGAATTTATTGAATCGATTAATGGATGAATTGAAACGTGGAATTAGGGAGCTTGGATTAAATTTGAATGTGGAGGTTGAGGGGTCAATTGCGAAGGATACTTGGCTTTCGAAGGAGCAAGATATTGACGTCTTCATACTCTTCCCGAAGGGTTATGATAAAAATGAGTTTAGGAATGTATTGTTGAACTTGGCAAGAAGGGTTGTTGGGGATAATTTCATTGAAGCTTATGCTGAACATCCATATGTGGAATTGAATTATGAGGGTGTAAGAATAGATCTCGTTCCATGCTTGAAATTGAATTCTGTGGATGAAGCTAAAACCGCTGTTGATAGAACACCATTCCATACGGCATACGTGAAAGCTAATCTTAGTGAGAAGGCTAAAGATGAAGTTAGATTGCTTAAGGGGTTTATGAAGGGGATTGGCTGTTATGGTGCTGAAATGAAGGTTAAGGGTTTCTCTGGATATCTATGTGAATTACTGGTATTATATTATGGGTCATTCATCGATGTTTTAAAGAATGCAATGAATTGGAAGCCCTTTTCTACGGTTATAGATATTGAGGGATATTATAGTAATCCCAAGGAGGCTATTAGAATATTCAATGCTCCATTAATAGTGATAGATCCTGTGGACAGAAGTAGGAATGTTGCTGCCGCATTATCGATAGATTCCATGTCCAAATTCATTTCAGCATCCAAACTATTTATTGAATCGCCGAACTTGAAATTCTTCTTCCCAGAACCCATAGAACCACTCTCTAAAGATAACATAATCAGCGAATTTAACGCTAGAGGGAGTGACTTAATATTTGTAATTACAAGTTGCCCAAAGGTTCATAGTGAAATTCTTTGGGGGCAATTGTATAAGACTTTAGATGGTTTGAGGAAGCTTCTCTTAAATTTTGATTTCAATGTCATCAATTATGATGTTTGGTCTGATGAGAAAAGTGCAGTTGTATTCATATTTGAATTGGAGCATTCAAAACTTCCAAATATAAAGAGGCATGTAGGCCCACCCGTATACATATTTGATGAAGCAGATAAGTTTCTAAGGAAATACTTAAATTCCCCCAATGTTTTCTCTGGACCTAAAATTGAAGGTTTTAGATGGATTGTATATTTGAAGAGGAAATATGCTGATGCTAAGCAACTCTTATATGAGAAGATGAAAAATGCAAAAATGGGGAATCTCATGAAATCATTATTAACAACAAACCAGACAATTTTGAGGAATGAAGAGATACTTGACTTCTACTCCAACAATAGGGAATTCGCAATTTTCTTAACAAAATATCTTAAGGGGGCATATCCCTGGCTAACTAAAGTTTAAATTGACTTGGTGGGGCCGCTGGGATTTGAACCCAGGACCACCAGCGCCCCAGGCTGGCATCCTAATCCAAGCTAGACGACGGCCCCACCAATATACATGCTATACTTTATTTCTGATGCTTATTAAATTGTTTTCTTACAGTAATAAGTTTCCTTAAATTATTCAACACCATTTCCCTTATCTCTGATGGCCTTTTCATTTCAGCTATTATCTCGCCATTTCTTATAATTTGTTGAAGCATCGGCTTCATTTCTGTGTTTCCACATACTGGGCATTTTTCCACCCTTTCATTCATCAGTGTAGCTACATCTGTTAAACAGTTTTGGCATCTCCAAACTTGTTTCTTACCACTAGCTTTACCCCTCTTCGCAATAGGCTTCCCCTCAACTTCAACTATATCCAATGCAAAATCTATTGTTCTTGCATTTGATATGCTTGTTCCAACGCCAAATACGTCCACTCCCGCCTTACTTAACTCTATTACACTTTCCTCATCTAACCCTCCTGAAACCATTATCTTCACGTTTTTGTACCCTCTCACATCCAACTCCCATCTAACTTCCCTAACTATGGCGGCCATATCTCCCCTCCTTGAACTTGGCGTATCCAACCTTACACCATAAAGCTTTCCCCCTAGAGTTTCAATTGCCATTATGGCTTCAATCTTTTCGTCATAGAATGTGTCTATCAATGCTATTCTCGGAACTTTTTCATCAATAATTTCATCAAATTTCCTCCAAGCCTCTCTCTGGTCTCCAATTATTATGATCAGTGCGTGTGGCATTGTTCCAACAGGTTCCTTGCCGATAAGTTTCGCCCCACTAACTCCAGAAACTCCATCTGCTCCTCCAATGTATGCAGCTCTATCTATCATTGGCGCTAAAGCCGGGTGCATCCTCCTTATACCAAATGAGTATATTGGTTTGAAATCTGCAGCTACTTTGATATGTGCTGCTGCTGTAGCTATTCCTGAAGCTTGACATAACAATCCAAGTATTGCCGTTTCAAGGTGTCCAAAACTTCCATATTCACCTTCGATCACCATTACTGGCTCCCTTATACCATTATATGTTAATGGATAGAATATACTTCCTTCCGGCATTGCATAAACGTTTACTGGTATACCTTCAAGTAGATACATCTCTTCCTCCATCCCACATATTATTCCCCAATCCCAACCCTTTGGTAACCCCCCAGTGGTTACCTCCATAACTACCCTCGTCTTCTCCTTTCCTATAGTCTTTAATACTTCCATTGTTCTCTGGAAGTATACGTCCGTTGTCCCCCCACTTTTTATCTCTTCTGGGGATGCTACATGGAATTTTCGCATAATCCATCACTAAATATTCCAATATTTTGATAAAACCTTCCTAGCCTTCTTTATTAATATTTCTACAGTTCTCTTCTCAGCGGCATTCAATTTTGGATCTCTCTCCAGAACCATCCAATAGTTGCCTTCACACATAGCTTCCAAGGTTTTTAATATTGAGTATGGCATGTATTTCAAATCATATCCCCCCTCAAGTAACGTTATAATTTTCCCATTATTTACTTTTCTTGCACACTTCACGATTTCCCTCATGAATTCATAATATGTCTCCGTTGTGTACATTAAATCTGAATTCTTATCATGCCAATGTCCATCATATCCAGCGGACACCAATATCATTTCAGGCTTATACTCTTCCATTATTGGCAGTATAACTTCCTTTAAGCATTTAAAAGCCATAGTACCTGTTGATCCTGGTGGAAGAGGGATATTTATCTTATACCCCTCCCCTTCACCCACACCTACCTCCCTAAAATCTCCAGTTCTTGGATATAATGTCCTACCATCTTGATGTATTGATGCATAAACAACGTTAGGGTCTTCATAGAATATTTTTTGTGTTCCATCACCATGATGTGAATCAAAATCAAGTATTAAGACCCTCTTAAACCCCATTTTTAAAGCCTTTTTAGCTGTTACGGCAACGTTATTTATTAAGCAGAATCCCTTCGACCTATCATGCTCGGCATGATGTCCCGGAGGTCTACAGAGTACAAAAACCCTCTTAAAAAATCCCCCATTTACCAATTCGAGGGCTCTTAACCCACCTCCAGCCGCTAGCAATGCCACATCATATGAGTATTTTGAAACTACAGTATCTGGAGCTATCCTCCCTCCTCCCATGGATGCTAGACTCTTTATTCTACTCAATAAATTCTCAGAATGCACTTCCAACACTTCTTCTTCAAGAGCCCTTCTAGGTTTTAAAATTTCAACGATTCTATCTTCATATATTTTCGCATTTTCTAGAACCTCAAGAGTCCTAATCAGCCTTGAAGCTCTCTCAATATGCCTACCAGTCTCATGCTTCAAATACTCCTCAGCATATATTAGAGCAACCCTCTCCACATCTCCCCCTATAATTCTATTTTAAGATTTATCTTTTACACCTATAACCAGTATAGGTTTGAAATATCTCATAGAGATTTTTATTTTGGGATCCCATTTGGGTGATAAGGAGATACTAGCAAAATTGTTTAAAATGGAGAGTTCAATAGAAGAAGTTAAGATGGATGTTGCATATATAAAGAATGCTATTTCTGAGCTTATAGATTTCATGAAATCAAACTCCATTGGAAATGAATTGTTGCAGAGAGACATGATAATATACGAATCTCTCACGGAATTGAAAATAATTTTAAATGAAATTCTAGATGTGGTATGCGGAAAACTTGAAATTGAGAAAAAAAGGATTTAAATTTTATTTTTTTAGTACACTGCACTTATCTTAAAGTCGAATATGCCTCCATCATAGAATGCCAATGCCCTATATACATTGCCAAGCTTCCACAGCTGCGTTGATGATGTTATTTCAAAGTATATGGTTGCTGTGCAACCTTGCGGTATTAACAACTGGTTATTGGAGATAGTTACATCCTTCGTAGATCCGTATACATTTCCATTACTTGGAGTCTGATCTTGCAGGTATATTACTGCATTATTGCTTGTGAAGTTTACAATAGCTTTTTGCCCCTCGGTGTCTATTGAAATGCTACTTACTTTTATGGTTGTAGTCCCCATGTTTCTTAGTACTATTTGTATTCTTGCTTGATTTGTGGATGGGTTT
Source organism: Candidatus Culexarchaeum yellowstonense (assembly GCF_024707025.1). NCBI lineage: Archaea > Thermoproteati > Candidatus Culexarchaeota > Candidatus Culexarchaeia > Candidatus Culexarchaeles > Candidatus Culexarchaeaceae > Candidatus Culexarchaeum > Candidatus Culexarchaeum yellowstonense. The sequence goes on along the minus strand of NZ_JANGFQ010000018.1, from coordinate 4,536 downwards.
AGAATTATTTTTGAGTCTGATGCATCTATCTTCACTATGTTCATTGCGCTTCCAAACCATCCCATCATGGTTGATGCATATGCTACTGCCATTCCAATGGATACTGCTAGTAGTATTATTGAGACCATTATTGCACTTATTCCTCTACTGTTACTCATTTAACCCCTCATCTTATGGTTTATGTGGGTATATATTGATGTGTTCTCGTATGTTAAGTTAATTTTCATATATTTTTATTTTAAATTATTACGTCAAATTGTTTTATTGCAAACAATGCTATTGCTATTGGTATGCTAATTTCACTTAGTGCTTCTTCATATGTGAATATGGCTTTTTCAATTCCATATCCCTTCATTTTAGCAATTTCCTCTCCACCATTCTTTGTGATTATTATTTCCTTACCCCATCTCCTTCTTATCAGCATTTCTTCCCCCCTATATATTGCTTTTATTGGTTTCATGAATCCCAGCCTGTATGCTTCGAAGACTTTCTCGCCACCATTATTTATTATGAATCCTGGCATTTTGTATGTCCTGAATATTATGGTGTATTTTTCGGGGCAGTTTACATCGTATATTGGTTTTATTATGCTCTTCCTCTTCGCTTGCGCTATTCTCTGCTTCATTCCCTTAACTATTTTGTATACGTCTATGGGTGGCTCTATGTTGCTTAGAGGTTTATGGTATTCTAGTAGTAGTGCTTTCTCAAGTTTTATTTGGTATTCTTCCACTCTCTTTACATCTTCTTTGCCTATGTAGTAGCGTTTTATTTTTTCATCGAACTTTATTATCCCCTCTTTTGTTAGCATATTTAGAATAGCGTTTATCTTCCTTATTTCCCCCCTTTCCCCTATCTCTACACCTATCTTTTTGGAGGTGAATGTTAATTTCCCCTTCGTGGTTTCTCTTGATATTTCCCTCTTTAAGTAATCTAGGATTTTATATGTTAGTTCTGGGTTGCTCAATTTTCATTGCCACCATTATGTTCTTTAGATTTCTCTCCATGTTTGTCTTCATATCATTTAATTTGCATACTTCTTCTTCGAGGTCATTCCTCCTCTTTATTAGAATGTTGACTTCCCTTTCCAGTCTTTCCCTCTCCTCCTTTAACTCTTTAACCCTATTTTCAATTTCCCTACTCTTCTCTTCTAAAACTTTTAAGTATGTTATTCTTGAGTTTGTTAGTTTCATTATTTCCTCGTACCCCTTTATTTTTTCAATTAATGTGTTTGTTAGCTGTGTGAGTAGCTTCTCTCTTTCAATTAATTCTTCCTCCCTCCTTTTAATCTTCTCTTCATATATCGTTGCTTCCTCCAGTTTCCTTTTGCTTTCTCCCTCTCTCCTCTCTATTTCATTCATTAATTTGTTTAATTCAATTTTTGTTGCTGCTGTTTTATCTATAATTTCTTTATATTCTTCCAGTAGTCTTTTTACATCCCTTTCCATTTCTCCTATTTCCTTTTGCATCATGGTTATTGTGGATATATTTTTTAATGCGTTTACTTCTAAATCCTTTATATTTATGACATTCTTCATGACTTCCTGATGTATTGTTTGTATACTATTTATTTTGTCTGCCAATGTTTTCATGTTTGTATCTACGTTTTCTCCTATTTTTAGCAATTGTTGCATTACACTATCGATGCTCTTCCTTAATTCATCTATATTACCTATAAATTCCCCCTTTACATTTAGGTTTCTAAGTGTGGATATTATCTCCCTCATCTTTTCAGCTTCATTAATAGCTTCCTTTACTTTGTATATTCCTTCATTTATGGCTTTTATACCTTCACCAATTTCATCTAGTCGAATGCTTTTTAATTCCGCTTCAAGCTTCATTATTCTACTGGTGTTGTCATTTACCTTCCCATTTATTTCACTGAGTATTTGCATTATCCAATCAATCTTTTCCGATAATTCTTTTGTACTGGGTTTAAACATACTTCACCTTTTTGCTATATGTTTTGGTATTAAAATGCTGTTGTAGTATGTATGGCGTTTATATTGCATGACGTTTTTGGTTTTAAATACGTTATTTTCACTTCTAATTTTGGATGAGAGGGGATTTGCGGATAATGTTATTTAAACGTTTCTTTAAGCGTGGGTCTTCATATATGGAGTATCCTGCTAATTTTAAGATTTTTAGATCTAAGGTTCCAGTAGATGCCACGATACTTGCATCGTATAAGGTTTGTAATGATCAGGTTAATGTGGTTATTGTAGAAAATGATGGTGAAGGGTTATACATGGTGTTTGAACCTGAGCTTATGGATTTGGAATTGAAGGTTTACAGGGAATTGTCTAAGATATTGCGATTTGAATTTAAGATGCCCCCTACTTTGGATTCTAATGTCGACTTATTCAGTTATATACATGAGCAGATACTTAGGGTGGCTGAGAATTATGGATTTAAAGACCTTTATGAATTAAGTTTGAATCGTGTTGCATATTATATAGCTAGAGACTTGGGTTATGGTTATATTGAGCCGTTAATTCAAGATCCGGAGATTGAAGATATTAAATGTGTTGGTCCAGATACTCCATTTATGGTTTGGCATAGGAGGTTTGGGCATCTGGATTGGCTTACAACTAATATCGTTTTAAATGAATATGAGTTGAATTCACTGGCTTCTAAGCTTACACACATGTGTGGTAAGCATGTCTCCATAGCTTTTCCAATAGTTGATGCCATACTACCTGATAGGCATAGGGTTTCAATATGCTATGGAAGGGAGGTTAGCGCTAAATCCACAAACATTTGCATCAGGAAGTTTAGGGAGAAACCCTATACCGTTATGCATTTAATATACGATTTCTCAACGTTAAGTCCTCTTATGGCTTGCTATTTATGGTTGCTTATTGAAAATAGGAAGAACATATTTATACTTGGGGGTACTGCGAGTGGTAAGACAACCCTATTATCCGCTTTGAGTGCATTGTTTAAACCAAACTGGTCTGTTGACTCCATTGAGGATGTTCCTGAAATTAAAATTCCAGTTAAGGGTTGGGAGCCACTTATAGCTAGGCATGCATACTTTATGGATGATAAGCAGTTTGAGATTTCACTTTTTGATCTTGTTAAGGTGGCTATGCGTAAAAGACCTGACTACATTGTGGTTGGGGAGATTCGTGGTGAAGAGGCTTATGTATTGTTTCAAGCTGCAGCTACAGGGCATGGATGTATGTGTACAATGCATGCTGATTCAATAGCTTCTGCGATTAAACGCCTATCCTCCCCACCTATGAATGTTTCCCCAATATATATTCCATTAATGAACTGTGCCATCGTGTTGAAGAAGATTGAGGGTTTTAAGAGTGTTAAAAGGAGGGTTGTGGGCATTTATGAGATAAAGTCCCCTGAAGATTATGTTGAAGTTTTCAAATGGATTCCAGCACGTGATGTCTTCGTACCATCAACTATTGATTCACTTTTATCCTCAAGCTTCCTTATAAGGCAGATTGCTGAGGAGAGGGGGGTTTCAATGAATGATATTTCACGTGAATTGAATGTTAGGTTGAGGTTTCTTGAGGATTTGCATGTTCATGGTATACGTGAATATGATGATTTCATAGATCGTCTTAGACTCTTCTATTATTCGAGGGAGTCTGAGGTGATTAAGGTTGCTTTGGAGAGGTAGAATGATTCAATTAACTCCCATATCCCTATCATATAGGATTTTCGGCAACCTTGCAAACGTAATTTCTCGTAAGCTTAATTTAAATGAAATTATAATTCGTTCCGGTTTGAAGATAAGTCCTCAAGGGTATTGTTCAATCTTCCTATTCTACCTCCTACTAATAATTTTACCAGCATCCACAATTGCATCAATCCTTCTTCTAACGTTATTTTCGTCATTTCTATTTTTAATACTGCCACCCCTCTGCATGTCTTCTGCATTTCTAGTCTTCTATCTCTATCCGAGAGTTAGGATGTCTTTACGTGCCAGTGGTGTTGAATCCGAGCTTCCCTTCATATCCACTTATTTCAGTATGCTGAGTTTATCCCATGTCCCAATATTTAGAGGGTTTGAAAGTTTATCTTCACAAAATGTTTTTCCATGGTTTAAATTTGAGAGTGAAATCTTCCTAACTGATTATAAGTTTTTCAGTAAAGATCCCATGCAATCAATGAAGTTCTTAGCTTATAATCATCCATGTAAAGATTTTAGGGATTATCTCGATTCATATATTAGGTCTGTTGAGAGTGGTGGTTATCCATCATCTTCTTTAATGGATTACACACTTAAATTGGGTGAGCGGCTTTCAAGTAAGCTTAAGCATTTCTCCAGTGATGTGAGCATATTTGGCGATCTCATAGTAACATTGTTCCTCTTCCTACCGCTCGGATTAATTGGCATATTTATGATTATGAATCCATTTAATGCATTGTTATTCCTAAAACTTTATACCTTCATCTTTACTCCATTAATGGCGTTTTCGATTTTCATAATAATTGATTCTAGCCAATTGAAATACCCATTTAGGTTTGGTAATTATAAGCGCATATTGCTTTATTCAATTCCCCCCTTTGTCTTGA
>NZ_JANGFQ010000017.1:0-24753 GCF_024707025.1 Candidatus Culexarchaeum yellowstonense | reverse complement strand
TTTACTTTCCATATGAACACCCTTAACTAGTATAAGTTATGTATATATTTACATTTAAACTTTACGTTAAAACTTTACATCATATAACTTATCAGAATCTGATAAAATTACCTATCCTTTTTGATTGGTTAAACCTAGATTTATATGTTGAAAATGCTTAATGATAAAAAAAATAATGGTTTATTGTTTTGTTAATTGGTTTTTCAGGATTTTCGTTATTCTCTCTAGTAAGTCGCAGATATATGCTATTTCACTATTATCCAATTTCGTTATCCTATTTTCCAATACTGAAATACCATTATCTAAGCTTTGTAATATCTCTATATTACTCATATCTCTAAACGTTTTTGCATTTATCACTTTACTTTCCATTTTGATCACCCTTAAGGTTCCTAGTTAATTCACATATTCCATAAAATGCACATTCGTAACATGATCGTAGTTTCCTAGGTTTATTGAAAAACCACTTATACGGTTTCGGTTTCTCTAAACACTCTTGGATCTTCCACATTAAATCGTCTATTTTCACACTTTCCATATTGATCAATAATGGATATGGAATTATATGCATATAAATTTTACGTTAAAACTATACGTTAAAAATGAATAATAAAACAAAAAATAAAAAAGAGAGTTTGGATTTAAGGTTTAACAGTCTTTCAGTAGTAAAGTCACTATTAATTCTTGTAAAGTCTTAATGTCATTTTCTCTAAAGAATATTGCTATTCTATCACCGTCCGCAAATACTGGAGTCCAATATTCGTAAAACTCTAGTAAATCCTTTAAGCGTATTTCTCTAAACTTTTCACCATTTTCAATTCGTTTACTAGCAATATATAAACCACACTCACTAAAATCACAAACTTCATGACTTTCGAAAAACCACATAACGATATCATTGGCATTTAACTCACTATCACCGAAAAACCTTATGTAACGCCAGGGCCTAAACTTTTTTTCTCTATTCTTACTTTCCATTTTTTATCAATAAACTTATGGATAAATTTACTTATAAACTTTACGTTAAAAATTTACATATAATATTAATGTATATATCAACAAAAACAAAAAGAAAAAAGGTTTAGTGTTTTGATATTGGAATTAAGACAATACCTTTAGGATTACCTGACTCTACTATTATACACTTAAACTTACTGAAACACTTACCACAAACCAAAACGTCACTATTAGTTCCATAAGGATAAATCAAAGGTATTCGTTTATACGGCCGCTTAAGTGGTTTGGATCCGCAGATAAAACATTTTGCATTTTTTACCTTTTCATATCTGTTTTGACTTTCCATTTTTGATCATGTTATTTTATGCTTAGTTTATATATAAGAATTTCGGTTATCATCTAATAACAGAAATAGACAAAGAACGTTCTTTGTCTTTTCCTTTATATGCATATGAAAAATGAAAATCAGGATAAGATCATGATAATTTTGCTATTTCCAGGCGTTTTGAATTGATGTAGGGGGGAGGGGGATTTTAATGTTTGAGTGTTTCATCTAGGGTTTTCTGTTTTAGTAGTTCCTTTGCGTATATCCTTTTTCCAATGTAGAATGCGGATCCCTTATTTCTAAATTCCCCTTCTAATGATGCGAATTTTTCTAGTAGTTCAGGGTAGTGGGCTCTTATGGCTTCTAGGGTTTTCTTTGTTGTGAATGCTCCGCATATGCATGTTTCTTGTATTCCCATTTTGTAGTGTGGGCTTATGGGGAGATTGTTTTCCCTTATGTATCTTTCTACGTCTTGATCGTTCCATTCAAGTATTGGGTTAAGTTTCCATATTTTATGTTTTTGATCCCAGTATGCGAATTTGAAATTAATTCTCCTCATGGATTCAGTTTTCCTCAATCCAAGTATATGTGCAACTCTTGGTTTAAGATGGGATGTGAAATCGTATAGTGGTTTAAGCTTCAAGTGGTAGCAGCAATATCGACGGTTCTTCTGTGGAACTCCCCATTCCCTTGCAAGTTCCCAAAATGATTTTTCAGGTTTCAATATGTGGCATTCCCCGCCTAGAGGTTTGAAGATCCTTTCGAAAACCATGTTTACATATGGGTATATGCATGGAGGCATTACTGTTGTATCCACGAAGCAAACATATTTCTCTAGGTCTAGGTCCTTCAAAGTTACAAGTGTATAGTGTGTTGAAACAAGGCTATCCCTTCCACCTGAGAAGCAGCATAGTATCGACTTCACACCATGCTTTTCAATGAACTCTCTTAAACTCATTTTATTCCAAGCCTCCTTCTAACTTCAAGTATTTCTGGATGCTCTATTAAGGCTAGTTCCCTAACCGTTATCCCCAATGCTTCAGCTTCATCCCTCTTCTTATCATATCTCCTCTTCCCATATACTGTTTCTGGGTATAGGATTACTTGTGGCCTAGTCCATGCTTCAATTACATCTGCATTTTCATGTACTATTGTGAAGTATCTTCTGGGTTCAAGCCATGGATATTCAGATGGCTCCTCCCTAACGAACCTTATCAAGTTAAGCTTCTGTAGATAGTTGAAGTATTTTCTGAATGAGTTGTAGTCTCCCCACCACTTTAAATCCATTTCCCTCAAAGTCCTCCTAAATGCATCCCAAACCTCATATATGTATGCTTCACCATGCCTAAGAAGGTATTCCCTAATGAATTCGCCAGTCGTGAATGGATACCAGGACCTCCAACCCCTAGCAGCTTTAGGTCCCCTAATCATTTCCCTTCACCCCAGAGGAGTTCCTGTATTTTCGGTAATTGTTTTGACATTTCTTCGGTTGCTGAGACGTAGAATTGGAATGTGGTTCTAACATCTCTATGTCTAGCCAAATATTTGCTTACGATCTCTATTGGGACCCCTCTCTCAATTAGATGTGTTATTATGCTATGTCTAAGCAAGTGTACTCTAAGCTTTCTACCATTAGGCTTTATCCCAACCCTTTCACAATCCCTTTTGAAGGCTATTTCCACAGCCCTATCGGTTAAATCGAACAATTTATTTGGAGTTCCGAAACCCATCTTCAAATATTCCTCAATCATATTTCTAATCCATGGTTCAAGATTGAATGTCGCAGTTTCACCTGCCTTACGCTTAAGTATTGGGAATGTTATCGTATTGGCCTTTAAATCTACAGTTGCATTTAAAACCTCGCTTAGACGTCTACCATACGCATAGCATAACGAGTATATCAATCTATGAGGGTAACGTGAATTCTCAATCAACAGTCTAACCTCCTCAACAGTTAAGCGTTCAGCAGGTTTAAGTGAAGCAGCTATTGATGGTATCATCATCTTCAAACTTTTAAGCTTCCTCTCATCCAAATCCATTAGCATTATTTGAAAGTAGCTTAAAACGTCACGGGCATATGCCCCCAAAGTTGATGGTGAAACACGTTTACCAAGTTCATCCATCCATTTAGCTAAACTCTCAACTCCAACACTCAACTTATTCTTCTTAAGGAACTCATCATATAATGCTAGGACTTTAAGCTTCCTCCTTAGACTTGAAGGCTTATATACCCTCTGAGCTCTGGAAGAAAAAGTCTCCAAATCAAGCATAAATCAAAATTTGAAATTTCAACTTATGAATTTTGCGGTTATCACAACAAGAACGAAAACGCAAAACTTAAAACATACCAAAAAATCAAAAATATTTTGGTATGGTAACTGTTAGAAAAAGGTACTACAAACAAACATACATCTACGAAGTCGTAGATGGAAAATGGATCTACCTAGGCAAAGAAAAACCAATTCAAGAATGGCTAAATAAAATTCACTGTGGAGACGCATATAAGCTGCTTAGGCAAATGCCAAGCGAATCAGTTGATTGCGTGGTAACCTCGCCACCATACTATGGCTTGAGAGTTTATGGTGGAGAAGAAGTTAAGACAATATTCGGTGGAAACCCAAACTGCGAGCATGAATGGGGGGAATACATCCCATCAAATTGGAAGTCTTGGCGGTGGAACACGTTGAAAAACCCAACCCACCCAAATGGAGTAAAACAAGCTACACATACAATTTCAAAGGACCATGGTTCATTCTGCATTAAATGTGGTGCATGGAAAGGGCAACTCGGCTTGGAGCCTGACTGGAGAATGTATGTTGATCATCTAGTAGAGCTTTTCAAGGAGGTTAAACGTGTATTGAAGAAGACTGGCTCATTATGGCTCAACATTGGTGATACCTATGCCTCTAAGCCAACTGGAAGCCTTGGTAGAAGTGGATGGGAAAGACCTCACAGCAGGGATCAAAGCATTGAGGCGAGGAGGATCAGGGGAAACGTTAATTACCCATCTAAATGTTTGATGGGCATTCCTTGGCGTGTGGCTTTTGCATTGATCGATGATGGATGGATACTTAGAAACGCAATAATATGGCATAAGCCCAATGCAATGCCATGCAGTGTCAAGGATAGGTTAGCACAAACATATGAGTACATATTCCACTTCGTTAAAAGCCGAAAATACTATTACAATTTAGACAACATTAGAGAGCCTCATACAAGCATAAAGGATTTGGGGAGAACTAGGCTTGACACTAAAACTCCGAAGCACGATTTAGCGGTAAGTGTTGGTGCGGGGAATATTGGTCCAAGCGGATATCTAGGTCAACATCCACTCAGCAGAAATCCAGGTGACACTTGGAAATCTAATGGAAACCTTGAAAAACTAATCCAAATATGCCTAAAGGAATATGAGAAGGCAGTGAAGGAGAGAATTGCATACGATCATAAGGGAGGGGATGAAGCTCCAGAATCATTTAAAGCAGCTTCCGAATGGAATAGGGGGACTAGGGAGACGATGAATAAAATCATAGATTCACTTCCAGTTCCAGAAGAAGTTAAAGCTAAATTGAGGAGTTGGTGGCATGATGCACAGAGCCACCCATTGGGCAGCAATCCTGGAGACGTAATATCATTTACGAAACACGATCTAGCAGTTGGGAGGATTGGAAACTATAGCTACATGGACCCATTACATGTGAAGGCATACAATCCATTGGGGAAAAACATTGGAGACACTTGGAAGTGGAATGAGGAAACTAAGGAAACATCATGGTACTATAATCTCGGAAGGATACGTCAATTAATGAGGATGCTGGGATTACCTGAACAAAACCCTCTTGGAAGAAATCCTGGCGATATATTCAACATCCCAATGAACAGCAAGTATCTTGAAGCAGATGTTAAAACGGCCAGTCCAGCTGCAAGGTCCGTTAAGACTTTGATGAATGGCAAGCTTACAACCCATGTTAAGCAGAGGATCCTAGATGTAGGTGCATACTTGAAAGCTAAGTTGAAAGAATCGGGATACACGATCAAACAACTTGCCGAAATCACTGGTGTAAAGCAGACTACACTTGAACACTACTTTAGAACTGATTTTTCAGGTCAGGCATTGCCAAATAGGGAAACATGGAACCTTCTCAAACCATTGCTCAACTTAGGTGAATATGATGATTACATAGATGAAGAGATAAGGTTAGCTTTACCTCAACCTCACCCATTGGGGAGGAATCCAGGCGATTACTTCAGCATTCCAACAAAGCCATTCAAAGGCGCCCACTTCGCAGTATTCCCACCTGAACTTCCATTACGTCCAATACTTGCTTCATGCCCACCAGATGGAATAGTTCTGGATCCATTGGCTGGAAGTGGAACAGTGGCATATACATGTGAACTTATTAATCATGCCATGTGGGATGAGTTCCGCATACCAGTCAACAATATTGCTAGAAGCGTGAAATGGAATATCAAATGGATAATGATAGACATAAACCCTGAATACTGCAAGCTTATGGAGGAGAGGCTTGAACCATTCATTAAACAGAAACGTTTAGATGAGTTCAAGCGGACCTAAACCATAGGATACTAGTAGCAATATATGTGCCGATAGCTCGAGCCTAGGATCTTCATCACTTCGAAACCTTCTGCACGATGATTTTATCCTTTAAGTTGAGCTTCTCAATCAAGGTGTTTAGGAAAGTCATTACCTCGTCAACCGTTATTTTTCCATCACTCCACGCTTTAACCCAGTAGTCTATGGTCCAACCTATAATGTCACGTCTCTGCCATAATATGTATGCGTAATGCACGATCACACCTATAATTGCCCCAAGTATTCCTATGGCTGCATATAACCATTCATTCAAAATTTTCACCCAATTAACTCATTAGAAAAGTTCAATTAAAAGTTTTCTCAGATCGTTTAAGCAGTATGGCTAAAGCTTCATTGGCACTGTCCAGCTTCCTGTTCATCACATTATTTTGCTCTATGATTTGTGCTAGGAAGAGTATAAGTATCGCTCGGTCTGCTTCATCATCCTTCATGCCTTTAAGCTTATCGTAAACTGACATGACGATCTTCGCTGCTGACGGGGCTGTAACGGTTATAACTTCAGTGAGCCATGAATCCATCATATGTCACCATTAGTTTAATTGTATGTTGAAGGTAAATAAATGTTTGTGTTGATTTAGCTTTTACCTTCTAGGCTGACGCTGAATGTGAAGCTTGGATTTGTTCCACCAATAACCCATCTAACCCTAAGATACTTGAATGCTATGTCTATTGGGTTTGGAGTCCAAAATGTATTTGTACTGGTTATGCCAGTCTGCGAGAATAACGTTTTATATTTCCCACTCACCCTATCCTTCCCCTCCACGTAGACGTCGAGCGTTGGGCTTGTTCCACTTACATCCGTTACATCTATGCATATTTCCCCCTTCATGAGTCTGCCAACATCAATGTCATCAGTGTTTCCACTCTCAGTCCTCGTAGCAGATGCAGCGAGAGTTATGGATCCACTGTAACGTTCATATATGGCAACCCTTAAATTGCCAAGGTCAGTCAACGTTGATGGAAGCTTACCGCTTAAAGCTTGAAGTGTAGCTTCAGTGGCAAGGTTAGCGATGTTCTGTATGTATGGAGTCCAATCGTCACCTGTCTGCGGAGTTCCGCCTATACGCCCTATATTCATGTTGTCCCTTACAGTGCTGAGTGGAACATCTAGGTTTAATGGGTCGTGAATGTACAGTCTACCATACTCGTCGAATGTAAGCTGGTCGATTTGACTTTTAATGGCACTTAAAGTTGACTCAGTCGCCAATCCAACAGCATCCTTCTCCAAGCTTATCGGTAATAGTGCTGTGCCGTCAGGTAGCACTGTGACTTTAATTGGATAGAGCTTTCCAGAGCTAACATCAACTAGGTATAACACTGCCTTCCTAGCAGACATCATTATGGTTCACCACGCTACAATGAGAGGCTAACCCTATACCTCACCGTCAAGCTTCCAAGAGGCTTAACCTTTACAGGTGCAGGCAGCACATCCCTTACAACAAGGTATTTTGCATCGATACCACTTATAACCTCTGAATATGTCCATGCTGCTATCCCAACTTCTCTCACAATTATATCACTGCTAGTCTTGTTTATGAATGTCCTGTAGAGTTCGACGTAGCTGCTCGTATCACTGTAGCTTGAGGCGATTACATGCGGCTCATAGTCTAGCTGTCCAGGGCTTGTCCCATGATTTATCTTGCTTGACAACTTGTAATCGTTATATGAAACTGGGTCTGAACCTGAACCCACCAATATACCATATGAATCATCGTTGTCTCCAGCATTCATTCCCATAATCCTCATGTACTTTGCATATGTATCACTAACATATTGTTCCACAACCGCACTCTTGGATACTCCAGACATATCTATAATTCCCGATACAGTCTTCCCAGTTGAGCCGTCACCATTATTCTTCAGCATTCCAGCTAAAACTATCCCGAAGTTCTTTAGGAAGCTCTTCGATTCGCCTCTATAGATGGGTTTCCCATCCCTTTCAACTATGAGTTCACATTTAATTTTCATCCAAGCTCCACCTCCACAGTTACAGCTACAGTTGCACTTCCACCTGCAGGCACAGTATATGAGGTTGGCAGCACATCCCTTGCAACTAGAAATCTAAGGTCATTGTTACACCTATACCTCACTACAATTCCAACTTCATTTATTGTTACAGTTGCACCAGAGGCATTTGCAAAGCTTCTCACAAACCTAAGCCTATACACTGGAGGTGAAACGCTTGTGTCGACGTTGTAATCATCGACTGTAATTGGATTGTAGTCGAGTTGACCTGAACCTGTACCGTGTGATATCTTGCTGACAAGTGCATATTGATTCAAGTTGACAGGTGTAGTTCCCGAACCCACAATTATCCCATATGTGTCATCGTTGTCAGGTGCAAGTACACCCATCTGAGCATGAAAGAGTATATCACGATGTGTTCCATAGACCGTTCTACCCGTTCCACCAGTATCAGTTATAGTTACGCTTCCAGTACCATTACTCCTCATGAATGCTTCGAGGAATTTGAGGAAGTTATTTAGGAAGCTGTGCATTTCATGCCTACCGTACTTCACAATCTTCCCATTCTCATCCTTTACAAGTATTTCAATTGTACCCTTCAGCATTCTACTTCACCTCCACGGTTACTGTTGGACTTTTAAGTTTGACTGTAACCTTTCTACAGTCAACTGCAAGTGCATATGCAGTGGTCTTCAATTTAGTTACACCCTTAACTACTGACACTTACGGTCACCACCGTTCTAAATTTATTGCCCAATGCAATAAATGGGTTTTCAGTGGTTACGAGGACTTTAGGCTTCTCAGTCACTGGGAGGGATAATGTCACCATCCTCTGAGGTGTAACTGTGAGGTATAGTTCCTGTGTGATGTAGACTTTCCCTTCAGCCACAGTAGCCCTTATGCCTGCATCGACGAACATGTGTGCAGAGTATGATGTTGATTCAACTTCCGCCTCATATGTTCCAGCACCCTCATATTCCTCTTCAAACACTTTCGTCCCCTCTGGGCTTTCAACATACCATACTCCCTTCAAAGCTTCTGGTATGATTGCCTTGCATTTATGTTTGGGCATATTTTGTCACCTATACTCAAATATCCCTCCCGAGTATTTTAAAGTTATTTTCCTTATCGCTGTAGTCTTCGTTTTAGCTTTGCCTACAAGTATAATCTTCTTGGTTAATATCTCCCCGAAATCTTCATTGACATCCACATCCACCATTGAATCCTCATCCAGCTCTAAAAGCTTCACTTCCGTGCCATCAAGCAGCACGTAGACTTCACCTTGAACTTCTGGTTCTGTGGTTAAAGTGAATATTCCAGGCTGAATATAGCCCCTATCAGTTGAAACTTCAAGTCTAGCCGTAGTTCCACCAGGCATATTCACATCAATGGAAATTGTAAGTGTACTAGGCTCTATAGCTCCAATTGAAACCTTGGTTTTGGTTATTATTGCAGTGCTCATTTCACTCCCTCCACTCGACAACTATGGTTAGATAGCCTGTGCCGACGTCGTTAGTTATGTATAGCTCTTCAATGGCGAAGTTGTCAACCCTGTAGCCTGTGTAGAGTTCTTCGGGTTCACCCGTCGTCGGGTCATTTCTACGCCAAGATGCTGGACTGTCAAGTCTTGTGACAACAGCACTCTTAGCAACGATACCCATATCCCTCAAACCGAGTGGCTCATTATTCCTTGCCACACTCAGGTCGAGCTTGAACACCTTATACCTGTTGTTCAGTACCTCTTCGACCGTGGTAACTGCTGGTGCTGGAGGTGCCAAAATGGCTTCTGTCGGAGGTCTAACCGCTGCACCGAGAGATTTAGCTATACCCTCAAGTAGCTTGTTCGTGTAGTCAATCTGCTTGATTAAGACCTCAAGCTGCTCATCTACTCTTGTGAATATGTCTATGAGCTGGTACCACTGATGTCTGGGTATCTCGACGACACCATCAACCTTAACACTCATCAGCTCACCCCAGCTGCAACCTTGTCGAAGAGGTCTTTCTCCTCTGCCTCTCTACGCTCATCGGGAGTTAATTCACTTGGAATCCACATGACTTTCTCACGTAACGTAAGCCTACCAATACCATATGAGACTCTAACGTAATAGTTTCCAGAAGTCTTCACGTCCAAGCTTATCTCGATCTTATCCAACCCTATAACCCTCAATGGTGCTTCATAGCTCAATTCTGGGAGGCAGTATGGGTCTAGGCTCAAGGTCTTCTCAACTCCATCCCTTTCCACAATTATGTATGCTGCACCTGGAGAAGTTGGCCTTGCAGCTGATATTCCAGTCAATATTATCTTCTTCCCCGCTGGAACTGGAAGCCTAGCTATGGTTCCAGAACTAGACATCTTAACTGCAATAGTTCTAAACTCCTCTATTCCACTATAAATGTTGAATGGTTCAGGTGTTGATAGCCTCAAAGCTTGCAGTAGACCATACTTCTCAGCAAGCTCAGGTTCATTTCCAGATAGCTTAACGCCAAGTTGAAGCTTCATTGCAACTGTTGGTTTGAATACTGTAACCCTATGCCTCCACTGATATGCGGAAACTGTTGAGGGGGCATATATCCTCATTGAAGTTATGATCGTGGATGGAACCTTAACTTTCTCCTCATAATCCAATCCCCTTGCAACTGCAAGGTTATCGAGCTTCACAACATCAGTATATCTATCCACATCCATGTGGAATACTAGGCCGTCAACCCTATTGAAGCTTAACCCTTGAACTACAATTATGTTTGGCGTGAAATCACTGTACTCTGCAACCTTATTCTCCCCTGCATTCAAATCAACTGGAATTGCACTTAGGAAGCTTTCACCAGTATACTTCCAGATACGTTTAATGTCTATTTCAGTTCCCATTTAGCTCCCCCCTTTCTCCCTCCTTAGGCATTCTGATAATTTTGCAATCTTCTCTTCAAGGTCTTCATCAAGTCTATGTACGGCATCCACCAATCTAGCTGCCTCTTCACAACGCTCACTATTTCCATGGACGTTGCATTCATGGAAAGCCCTCTCCACAGTTGCATACCATCTTCCATACTCCTTGATTGCATCAATAAGATTTTTAAGTTCACGTCTACAAGCCATAAAACCACCAATACTTTTATTACATTCAGTTATATTTCTATATTTTTGATAACTAATGGGTTATGGGTATGCCTAGACATAGATACCTACATGATCCAACCACGATCACAGTGGATAGGGATGTAGCTGAACAGTTGAGGAAGCTTAGAATCCGTAGAGGTGAACCTTTAGGGGAAGTTGTAAGGAGGATACTGGCTGAATATATCCGTGGAAAGAGGGTTTCAGGCATTTAGGGAGGGTTTAAGCCAAACTGCAAACAACAAGTTCCCATAAGTTACCTTCAACACGTCGTCCAATGCAATTTCAGTTACATTGAAGCCCAACTGCTCAAGCTCCCCCCTACTCCAGAGGCATACATGCTCCTCAAATGGGTTTCCAGACTCCTTCACTATGTCGAGGTTATCATGAAACTTGGTTGGAGTTGAAACTATTATCATTTTAGCAGTCTTCTGCAATGTCTGTATCAGCTTTAAGCCTTCCTTCTTCGGGATGTGTTCTATGAAGTCCAACATTACCACTGCATCTGCCACTGGAACTTCAGCTTTCCTAACATCTACACTTATGATTTCATCGTAGCCAGCTTTCCTCGCCAACTTAGCGTAGGGTTCATATGGCTCTATGCCTATGAGCTTCTTACAATGCTTCTTAAATACATTGCCCAAGGTTCCTTGCCCGCAGCCGATGTCAAGTATCACGTTGAATTCAAGTCCATCAAGTGCCTTTTCAACTGCCTCTGCAAGCCTATTATACTTGTTTACAGTGGCTTCAGTGTAGAGTCTATTCTTCAGGGCTTGATACATGTTTTCATCTATAGTCACAACTGATTCATGCTCGCACACTACACTTGTATCCACATATATGTCGAAGTGTCTTGAGGCTTTACGGCAGAAGTATAGGTCTTCACCATATATGCCTTCAAACTTGAACCATGGCTGAGGTATAGTGTCAAAGACAATTTTACTTATCAAGCAGCAACCTAAACCTACACCATCGACACGTATAAGCTGATTCTTTGGGTAGGATAATATGTTCTCATATAATGCACCCTTCCTATGCCTATATATCACTGGAAAGTATGGTGGATACCTATTGAAGTATATTCCACTCACAATCTCCTTATCATGCTTCAATAGTCTAGGTATGACGTCTGCAGGTGGAATGACATCCCAATCCAGGAAGAAGATCCATCCATCATCGAGGCTCTGAGCAATCCTAGTGCGTGAAACTTCTAGGTTTGGGTAGTCGTCGAAATATATGCGTGTAGGATGCATCCTCGTAGAATTATAGAATACTTCACATAGCCTTGCAGCCCACCTAGGCGTCAAAACGTTTCTACCAACACCCCAAACAGGTATACCTATAACGATATGCTTAGACACAAAATAGACTATTATGGATTCAGTTAATAAGTGTTACTCATGAGAAAAAAATGGGGGTTGAATTATGGTTTAAGTTGCAATGCTACGTTGGAGTTGGATAGAACGGCGTTATCGCAGGTTTAACCACTAGGAACCTCCAAGTCTTGCCAGTGGTATCGGTGACTGCAGATGTGGTTGGATTGTAGAGTCTAACAGTTATGCTGTCTGTTGTGGATACATATGCACCGAAGGGTACTAGTCCAGCTTGAAGGTCTGATGGGGGTAGAGGTATAACGTAGTCAGTGGTTTTAACTCCAGTTGCAGTTACAGTTACGGTTGCTATGGCTCCAGCTGAAACTGTTCCAGGAATCACTGTGGCTGTTTTCACATCGATCATTGCAGCTATAAGTGTATTCCTATCCATTCCTCTCACCTCAATACAACTTTAACTCCATAAACATGAAGCTCAACTCCATTTGCAGGGATTGCTGTTCCATTGTCTATTACTTGTATTCCACCCTTAACTCCATGGAATAGGAATGGCTTAATAAGCTTCTTTGGACCAGCCAACTTAATATTTGCATTTACACTTGTATCATAGTACATTGCAGGTGGGAAGAAGTTCTTCTCTGGAAGTGGTCTAGTGGTAAATTCTGGCATTGTAATCCTACCCTCAACATAGAACCTCAAAGCCTTGCTATTGCTGTGTGGTATAACGCCTAAATGCGTCACTATATATGCATTCTCCTTATTCACTAGGTTCCATGATAGATTCATCCAATCATAGTTTACCTTGGCATAGTATTCGAAGTCATACCACTGGTTTGGAGTTGTATCAACCTTATTCCTTGCATATGTGAACCATGGGAATACCTGAGGCTTCTTCTGAGCCAAACCACCAGGCAACTCATTCCATGTTTCAAGTGAAACTGGAACAGGCTCCTTCACATATTCCTCCTTGTCGAGCTCAATTCTCCCACCCACAACTGGAGTTCCAACCTTCTCCAGCAACATGTCCTGCCCCCTAACCCTAGCAGCCTTCAAAACAATAGTGTAAGGCTCACTTATAGCTTCATCAGCCACAGTCTTAACACTTAAAGTCTGCCCCCTAGCAACTTTTGGGCATGTGCCTTCAAGTGGACCTGGAATAATTCCAGTTATAGGTCTATGAAGATATGGAATGCCGAAGTCAACTGCTACACCAACATTGGCTTGATGCTCCAATGGAGCCATAACACTATTAATCCTCAAAGTTTCATACTCCTTCCCCTCAATCATCAATGTCACATATCTAAACTTCCTAATCAAGCCAGTATCAGCATTGACTGGCGGAATTATTTCAAGCCTAAAAATCTCTAGGACCTCATTAGGTGGAAGCTTATATGCATCTGGGCTAACCCACTCTTCACCTGCAGCTTGACTCCCAGTATGCTTGAACTGAAACTCCACAACTGGATCCCAAACACTCATTACAGATCACTCCCAAATCAAAGGTTGGGAAATATTTATTTGAATATTTGCTCACTTGGTATCTTGGTGTACAAAATGGAGAAGACTGAGAGGATCGTGATTAGATGCACTCCAGAATTATATAGGCGTTGGAAACTATTCCTACTTGAAAATAGGGATAGATTTAAAACTTCCTCAGATGCATTGGAATACTTGCTCTCGATCGTTAAGGTTTCGAGGATAACTAGGTATTAGCCAGTCTTATAGCTTCCATCTTCAAGAATTAGGCTTGCCTTCAAAGTGCTTCCAGCAGGTATGCCCATCTTTTCAACTTTAAGCCTTGCAATTACATCGTATTTCATGTCGCTATACTTTTTCCCTGCAAGAATATATGCGCCTGCAACCTTGCTGAATACTGCCCATCCATTTGAATCCGTGGGTATGGGTCCATAGTGATGTTTAACAGTCTGCCATTCAGTTGTCTCGATCAATTCAACTTCAGCTTCATTTTCACCTACGGGTTCACTGTTAACTTGAACATTCACCCTTACAGTCCAATTCTCAACTGCATATGGTTTGCCTGCTTCAACATGTACGTAGACAACGTTGCTCCATATTTCGGCAGTATATGTTCCATACTTATAGATGTATCTAGCTGCATATGTATGGTCTCCAGCTTCAGGTTTAAGTGATGTCTGCCCCCTAAATGTCAATATATACTTGTATTCCGTGCCTATAATTTCATATAGATCCACATCTATATCTGATGGCTCAACAGTGAAGGTTACAGTTTCACCCTCAGCTATACTTGTCTTGTCAACTGAAAGAGTAATTTTGGGGAGGACTATCTTCGGAATCAATTCAACCCCTATCTCAACGTTTCCAGCTGGTAGCGATACTTCGCCAACATAATCTTGATAGCCTGGATACTCAACCTTTATGCTTGCAGTTCTAGCCCCCTGAACATTCGTGAAGACTGCAATTCCATCGGCATCCGTGGTTTTAGGGGTTGAGTCTAGGGTTACAGTTGCACCTTGAATAGGCTTCTTCGTATATGCATCGTAGACTCTAACTGTAACTGTAATGTATATTGGATGTAGATGGACTTCGATTGTGCATGGTTCAGTTATATTTACAGTTCCACTATAAGTTTCATACCCAGATTTAGATACCGTCAATGGGTAGCTTCCAGTTGAAATTGTGAATTTAGCTTTCCCACTGCTGTCCGTCGATGTTGAAAGTGCATTTAGCTCAACCATTGCACCTGCAATTGGATATCCAGTTGTATAATCATATACGATCACGGTGACTTCAACTGGAGGTTTAGGTGCAGTGTAATGTAATACTCCAGATATCGATGTATCGTCACCTGTACTCAATGGGGATGGAGCAGACCCTAGGAATGTGTAGTCTGGATACTTGTCATATCCACTTTTCCTCGCATAAACCCTTAAAGATAAATCCACTATTGGTGCAGCTGTAGATGGATCACGTAAATCTATAATTGCAACTCCACTGCTATCTGTAACTCCACGTAGAGGGCTAACCCATCCTTCAGGATATGCTAAAACTTCAACCCCCTCAAGGGGATTCTCCTTGTCATCTGTGACTTTTACAATTAGCCTAGGATACCTTACAGTTACAGTTTCATATCCCCTATAAACGTCGGGTGGAATAGCCCTTAAAACTAGAGTTAAGCTTCCAACATGATTGAATTTGCCAGTATATGAAACTGAATCTTCAATTATATTTCCATTTTCATCGGTATGTATCTTCCCCTTACCAATCAAGAAGTATTCATAATATCCTGGAACTGCATAGTATAGGTCTAATTCAACTTCCGCTCCCTTGACGTCATAGCTCTTAAACCATACCTCCAAATCAGTCCTTTTAGGATAGATCGTAAATGTATATGTAAAACCTGCAATATACTCGGGCATAACTACTTCTTCCCCCTCACAGCTGAAACCAAGCCTGATATCGCTAGAACTGCTGCTGCTCCACCTATAAGTATCCATGTAGTTTTAGGTATAGCCTTGGTAATCTCCATCAATTCCCATCCTATGATGGCCAGTAAAGCCAGTATAACCAGTAATGCTCCAACAGCAGCCCATGGGAATGGTGAACCTGTAACCCTAAACCTAATGTATAGAGTGCTATCCTTGACATATGCCTCAATGAACTCGTGGTTTGGATACCCTATGATCGTATCCCTAATTAGACTTACGTTTTCAACAAGCCATTCAGCCAAACCTGCTATTGGAGCCCATCCACATTGAATCTTCATTATATACTCATGTGGTGGAGGTGTAGCTTTAAGTTTGAAGAAGTGTTTAACTTCCATTCCAAGTGGAATATCGAAGCATTCTGGTGGCGTAGTCAGATTTTCAGGTTCATAGTCTGCTGCAAGAATATATTTCCATGGCATTAACCCATCGAAGTATGCTTTACCATTCTCATCGGTTTTTGCTTCAGCTATAAATGTGAATGGAAGCCTATTGTAGAGTTTTACAGTTGCCCCCTCCAAAGGCTTTCCATTTGGATCTACAACTAAAACTGTAACTTGATGTTCAGGTGGAGTTATCTCCAATGTGAATTCAGCTTCACTTGGCATTACACTCGCCTCTCATATATTGCTCCGCAATTTGGGCAAAATGCAAATTCACCATGTACATTTAATGCTGAACCACATTGATCGCATATTAAAACTTCACTGGTTGGAGATGTGAAATCGAACGTTAAACCCTTAACGTTTCCACTTGGATCATGCCATGTACCATTTTCAAACACCAATGATTTCTTCGCCTCAGTTCCAGCCTTAATTCCATCCTTATCCACTAGGAGCTTTGCAACTGCATCATAATATATGTTGTCGATCTTTGCACCGAAGAGGTAGTATGCACCTGCAACTCCACTTATAATTGCAGTTCCACTCTCATCAGTCAATGCTGGACCATAATTGTGTTTGAATGGTTGCCACCAAGTAGTTTCATATAGCCTTAATTCAGCTTCACCTTTACCTACAGGTTTACCCATTACGGTTATATGGGCTTTAACAGTCCATCCTGGAACTGCTTCAGGTGTAAAGTTTAATGTTATTTCAGCTTCAGGCATACATTCACCAAAATAGTTTAGGCATATACATCCATATAATTTTTTAGAACATTGACGCCGTAACCTACTCCACACATGAAGGGGGGTTAAAAATGTTAGGAGTGATGTTGAAACTCCGTTGTCGGATAGTTAACATTTACTATCCGTTCCACCTTAGCCTTATGGGCTTCATTGATGGCTTTCTGGGGCAACGGAAACTCCCCTCATCCTGAACCCCCTCATTCCCACTCCATTCAGCGCTACATATCCGCCACATATCGGAGATAGGTCATCATAATAATAGCTGAAAAGAGTTATATAATTTTTTCAGAGCAGTCCAGCTATGAATGATATGAGTGCAGTTGAGACCCCCATTCCAGTTAGCTTCCTAATTTTATCCATTTTCACATCCAATGGTTCAGCCTTTCCAGGGAGCATTCCAGTTATGAATCCACCCAGTAGTGTTCCACCTAAGCCTACTAGTATTGCCTTACCAATTGCACCTATCAATCCATTTCCATTGCTACTATAATATTGTGTACCGCAGTTTGGGCAGAATGCTTCACTCGAATTATATATTAATTGACTTCCACATTCCTCGCATATTACTGGATTGTAGAAGCTCTTCTCAAACCATCTTGCAAACTTCTCGCTCTCCACGTGATCGACGTATCCCAATGCCTTATGAAATATGTAGTGACCATACTCGTGTACTAGGACGTCTGGAGTTGCATAACTCTTCAAATTTATAGTGCCATTAACGTAGCATCCAAGATAATTACATTCATTTGCCATTGGACATGTGTATTCGCAGTTGTAGTTTATCCTTGGAGTTGGTAGGCTAGGCAAAAAATTATGTAGCCTAACCAAAACTTCGCTGAAGTCCTCCAATCCCGCTCAGCCCATTAACGTTTAGTAGCTTGTTATCCTAGATACTGGGGTTGCCTGAACTTGTGGTGATGGCGTAATCCTTACGAATCCAGCTTCAGATGCACTTCTAGGTGTATACCCCTTCTTAACGTAGCTTCTCACAGCCTTGTATATGCTCTTCTCAAATAGTGGTAGCGAGGAGTAGAATAGTGGCTCAGTCAAGTCTGTTTCAATGCCCAAATAGTTCACTAATCCTCCACCTAAACATACTGCTGCCCTCTCAATGTCTGTGGCATTCTTGAATGGCTCAGTCCAACCCTGACTTTTGTCGAGTTCCTCTAAACCTATATCCAATGCACCATATATGGCTGAGGTCAACCCCTTCCTAAAAGTTATCCTAGCCATATATTCACCAATTCAAATATGAGTTGAGGCAAAATATAAGTGTTTCTTATCCTTCGCTCAACCTTTCCTTGAAGTATGATTTAGCATACTCCAAATTGTTTTTAAGCCAATTCATGCATGTAGGGGATGAAGCTATGAAGTATAGGTTGCTCCTAGCCTTCAAATTCTTAGCAGTCTTCAAGTATAGGTATTTCAATATGTCTTTAACCGTTATCCTATCCAAAACTTCTATGACTTGTTTTTCAAGCTTCTTTGCCTTTGCAACGTTTACAAGTTTTTCAACCCTCTTCCTCCATTTTGGGGGTAGATCGTCCATTAGGTTTTGATGTGTATTTATGTATTCCCATATGTCTTCAGGTGAGCTATCCCTCAATAGTTTAACTATCCCCCTAGTGCATTCAGCTATGATTTCATCTCTGGCCAGATTTATGAGTGTCCTTATCGCTATCCCCTTAAACTTTTCTAGGACCATTTCCATTCACAATCCTATTCAGCTTTTTTGCTGTATTTTGCTCCACATTTCGGGCATACTATGACTTTTGCGTCTGGTGCAACCTTTATTTCAGCTCCACATTCATCGCATATTATTGTTTCGATCTTAGGCTTACCAGTCTTACCCTCCCTCACTGATTCCTCCCTTTCAGCTTTCCCCTCAACCTCCTCTTCCTCCTCTCCAGTTTCCCCTAAAGCTTCGGATGCAGCTGCAATTAATCTTTTGAATCCACGTTCAACTGCAGCTCTCTTCTCGGCTTCAGCTCTCATCTGTAATAGTTTGAGTTTAGTGTCTAGGTCGAGTTTCTTAAGCATCATCTGGAACTCCTTTTCATCCCTCTTCATCTCCCTCAATAGCTTTAGATATTCGGTATCCTTCTCCTTTCCACCTCCAAATATCCTTTGAACTATTTCCAGTTTTTTAGGGTCTTCCAATATGTCGTCAAGCCATGTTCTTGGTCTAGGTGGATTCATATAGTAGTCCACTGCAGCCCTCATGAATGTCTTATATGCTTCCTTCAAATCTTCATCCATACCTCCACTCGTCTTAGGCGATATCTCCCTAATCAATTCTGCAACCCCCTTAATCAATTCTGAAACATTAGACCCCGATTCCCTCCTTTCACCCATAAGCCTATTGACATGCTCGATCGTCTGTAAAACTACGCTTGCAGTCTTATCAACTGATGCATTTGGATTCGATAGTACTGAGGATATTGTCAATGGAATTAGCATTGAAGCAGATTCACCTCTACCTGCACTCTTCAAAGCCGAATAAACTGCTAAAACCTTCTTCCTCTGTTCTTCGGGAAGTTCTGCAAGCATCTTTGCAGCTTCAATGTCTGCTATAGATGCTGAGCTATTTTCATTCGATGAACTTTTAAGTTCCTTCTCCAAATCCCTAACCCTCTTCTCACTTTCAAGCCTATACTCCCTAAGCTTAGCCAACCTAGCTCTCCTAAGCTCCTCCCTCTCAAGCTCCTTCAATGCCCTATCCAGGTCCTCTTCACTTTCCTCGCTTGCCTTCTTTATGACTTCCCTTATCCTACCCGTTTCCCCTCACCCCCCATTTTAGGTCTAACTATTATTCCAACTTCAACCCCCAAGCATTCCCTCATATGCTCATCTATAACTTCATTTATGAATTCATCTATGCTCATCTTAGATCCAGTCTTGGATATGAAGTAGTTATAGTATTGTATTGTCTGTGGTAGAAGCTTAACAGTCTTCCTAATTTCAGGTTCATCTCCAACTTCAATAACCCTCTCAACGGATGAAGTTTTAACTCCACCAAAACGATCCTCCAAAGCCTTAACCCTATCCATAAGGCTATATAGCATCGACTTCAATTCCTCAATTTCAGGTTTAGCCTTCTTACCACAATGCTTCATATGTGCTGCAAGTGATTGCTGACTATCAAAAGATCTACCACATATTTCGCAGACATATTTACCTTCACCCTTCTCCGAAGATTCAGCCATATGCATCACATAAACTCATGTTCCGCACACTATTAAACTTATCTCTTCAGTTGTATTCACAGATATACGCATATGGCTCGCAGGATTTCGTAGAATATATTCTGTGGATTTCCATGCATTTCTGCAATCTTATACCATTCATGGGACCCCCACCCCCACCAAATACTCTGCGAATAAAATTAATATCATCTGCGTTTCCCATACATACGCATCCTCTTCCGCAACTCACTGGATAAAATGTCTGTGGATATATGCATTAATCCAGAAAATATCTCCTGCGGGTTTTCTGCGTGTATCAATAGGCTAAATGGATCGTGCGGAGGGAGAAACCTATGCCATGGTCCTAGGAATGAAAGCGAATCCATATATCTATGGACTCTACCATAGCTTCTCCCAAGGATTAGGCGATCGATAAGCTTGTGAACCCTATGACTTGGCACAATATTGAATATGTGAAGCATAAACTTAAAATTAATGAGAATAGAATATTCATTTGATATGGCTAAGATAGAGAAGATATTGGCTAGGATAATACCCCCATTAACGGACCTAATAATGGATGGATTGAAGGGGAACCCTGAATTGAAAGTAGAGGAACCTTCACTCCCAATTCCAACGCCATCGATAACTCCAATTACATTTGAAAGGGAAGTTCCATCTCCAAGCTATCCAGGACAAACGAGGGAAGACTACTGTTTAGAATGCTTGGAGAGACATTACTTGAAGGCATTAGGACTATTGGAGGAAGCAGAGAGGTTCAGCCTAAGCAAAGGCGAAATAACCCCAGAAGCAAGGCAGAGGATAGAGTTGGCGTTGAAGGAAGCTGTTACAGCTGAAGAAGACCTTGGAACAATGGTTAGAGATAAGGAATTGGCTAGGATGCTTGATGAGATAAAGGTGAAATATAGGGATTGGAGGAAGTGGCTATGGAGTGAGAGATTGCTGACGAGCCAAAGGGACATAGCCAAACTGAGGGAGGCAATTGAGGGGATGAGGCAACTAGTCGAATTAACCAGGAAGGCAGCTGAATACTACGATCAAAAATATGGTAAATGCAGCTACTGTGAAGCATTGGCAAAGGAATTAGCAGAAAAATTCGGAGTGGAAGAAAGTGAAGCATTGGAAGCAATATATGGAATGGCATCCGAAAACAAGGAGAGGATAAGGGAGGCAGCTGAAAAACTGAAGAGGATGGGTGCATTCGAATACACAATGAAGAGGGTAAAGGAAATGCTCATGGAATTGGAAGGTGGTAAAAAGTGAAGAGAATTAGGAACTCATCAAGTGGAAGGTTGACTGAAGCAATACATGTAAGGCTTACAAACGATGAACTTGAATTCATAAGGATGATAAGCATGAAGACTGGGTTAAGCCTAAGCGAATCAGTTAGGCTTGCAATAAACATGTTCAGAATAATACTAGGCTTAGAAGCCGTAGACGTTGAGAAGGTTGGAAGAGCATTGAGGGAAGCATCTGAAAAGGCATTGAAATCCATGAGCAAAGAGGAGTTGGAGGAATTGAAGAGTGAAATGGAGTGGGATGAAGAATGGATGAAATTGAAGAACTCAAAGCAACACTTAGGGAAAGAGGGTTGACGGATAGACAAGTAGAGGCTGGAGTAAAGTATTATAGGCATTTCGCATCCAAATTCGATATACCAATACCCATAGCTGCAAACATGATAGTAAACATGATAAGGAACATGCGTGAAAAATTCGAGAAAGCATAATTGTGCTACAAAACCTTATATCAATTTTAAGCGTATATTCCAATAAAATATATGGGGGTGAAAAACCGTGACAAAGGAAATTGCAAAGGCCAAGTATGCCGCCAAAGTCTGCGGATACCTAGGCGTACCACATGAAAAATGTGAAAAGGTGTTTGAAAAGCTATTCAACAATATGAAGGCAGCCTTCGAGGCAGTTAAATAGAAGGCTACCTCAAATTTCGCTTCCCAAACATCCCCTCTTTTTTTTATCTTCCATTTAGCAATAGTATTTAAATGGTTTATCGAAGAAACATAATTTTTATCTTTGAACTACATATAGATTTTCGGTGTAGCATTTGGCATTCGATCCAACATTTACAGAGGCAGTTGAGAGATGTATGCGTGCATTATCGAGGAGACGTATGAGTGAAGCCATAAAGTGGCTTACGGATTTAATGTACTATTCATCCATGAAGGGGCTTGAAGATGAATATATGAAGACATTTGAATTCATATTGAGGGAAGTTGAAAGGCAGCCAAAACCATTCCCAGAGAGATTTGCAGAATCCCTCAATAGGAAGCTTGAAGACATTTCAATGGGAAGTGAAGCAGTATATTTGAGGAGATTATTGGATGGAGCTGAAGAAGTCAAGAGGGAGAAGTTGGGCAAATACTTGACTGTGGAAAAGGAAATTAGGGAGAAGGTTAAAAGATTCTTAGAGAAGGAGTTGGGGTGGAAATATGAGTGAAGAAGAAGAAGAGATAAAGATACTTATGGCAAGAGAGATAGTTGAGGAGATATGCAGTGAAGTAGATGTGGAAAAAGCACCAAGATGCAGAGCAATACTCCACAAAATACTCGTAAACGGAGCAACAGAGGAAAACTTGAAGCCACTAAAAGAACTCCCATGGGAAGCAAAAATCGTAATAATGAGGAAACTAATGGAGATGGGAGTAGAATGGAAAAAGTAATTGCAAGACAAGTATGCAAAGTAATAAGGGATCCAAAGAAGAACATATTATGCGTGGAACTATTGAGCAAAGTATTGGCTGAGGGGGAAAAGGTGAAAGATCAAGTTAGGGAAGAGATGAGGAAGAACTTCAACGAAGAAGAAAGAAGACTTATAGCGGAAGAATTGAAGAAGATTATGGGGTGAAATTATGGCTGAGAAGGGGGAGGTAGACGTTGCATATGAGCTTTGCAGCGTAATTGAGGATGTTGAGAAACGTGCAAAATGCACTGCAGTTCTATCAAAGATACTTGATGAAGCATTGAAGGAGGAATTTGTCTGGAAGAGGGAAGATGTGAAGAAGAGGCTTATGTCTGCTGGGCTAAGTGAAAGTGAAGCTGAAAAGGTAATAGAATACGCCGAGAGACCATTCAAAATGGAATGAAGAAATATAAAAGCATACTGAAGATCGTGAAAAAACTATTGGATAAACTATTCGAATTAATAGTCAAATTCATATTGAATGTGAAACCACATAAATAGGCATAATAGAGGACCTAAACCCAAAGTTTAGGTCCGCTAATTTAAGGAAAAACTATAAGGGATGAATTTGTATAAGTAAATATGGTGAGATCGTGAGTGAAGAAACCGCATATAACGTTGCATATGAAGTATGCAAGATATTCCTTCCAAATGCCAGGAAAACCGTAAAATGCACTGAGACTTTGGCTAAAATATTCATACATGGAGTTGCAAGGAGGGATGATGTGAGGAGGGAGCTTAGGGAAGCTGGTCTAAGTGAAGAGGAGATAAAACGTATAGAGGAGGAAGCTGAGAGGAGGATAGGCTGAATGTCTGAGGAATTCGTTAAGACGATGAATGAACTTATGGGGAAATATATTGGGATAAGGAAGGATGCACTTAAACTGACCACTGGAATATATATGATTGGGGAAGACATATTGACTTGCAACTATACCATGCTCCTATATAGGATGACTGACTTCGGATATACATGGAATAAAATACTGCCTAAACTTGAATCTGAAGATCGTGAGAAAGCACAATCAGCTCTACATGAATTCTTCGAGGAAATGGTCATGACGCTTAGGGCTAGATGTAGATGCAAGTGAAATCATCCATTCAATATTTCCCCTATCCTCGACATGTATTCCATGAAGTATCTTACAGCTTCATCCATGTTCTTGCAACTCCACCTCCCAGGACTTCTTGGGAAAGTCCATGCAGTTGAATCCCAACTGTCAATGTACCGTTTAACGTGGGGTAGGGCTTTGAGGGTTAAGCCGAATGCATGAATCCACGATCTAGGGAAGATCTTCCTCGCATACTTGCAGCAATACGTTATCCACTTCACATTCCTACACTTGCATACTGTTCCAATGGCTATTTGAGGGTAATCTCCACCCACAATTTCCCTAAGCCTATTACATGAATCTATGAAGCTGAACGTATCCATATACCTGGACTGTATAACTGGAAGCCAGTTTACACCACCAATTCCAATGAACCTCTCAATGTTCCTCAAAGTCCTCTCAACATTATCCATTGCCGATGGAGTTGGCTTATCATCAACATAATAATCTGCTGGATAATCTGGTATGGTTATGAATATCCTCCCATCGAATGCTTCACTAATACTCCTTGCAACATACATATATCTCTCCAAAAATTTCGGGGGGTAATCGCTTAGCTTCATGTGGAAGAAGAATAACCCAACATTGCTATCCATAATTGCATGGTCAAACCTACGCTTAAACAACTCTCCACGCTGCCTAAAAGTCACAAATAAATATGGATAATAAATTCTTGAGGGTGGGAGAGTATAGAAGCGAACCATACCAAAATATTTCTGATTTCTTGGTATGATTTTAAGGTTTACGTTTCATACGATCATATAAAAATTATGTGTGGTTTAGTGGATTTTGCGTCTTAGTTTTTACTGTTCAGTCTTCTAAGTATGTTTGAGGCTTCAT
>NZ_JANGFQ010000016.1:0-25129 GCF_024707025.1 Candidatus Culexarchaeum yellowstonense | reverse complement strand
TTCTTGGGAAAGTCCATGCAGTGGAATCCCAACTGTCAATGTACCGTTTAACGTGGGGTAGGGCTTTGAGGGTTAAGCCGAATGCATGAATCCACGATCTAGGGAAGATCTTCCTCGCATACTTGCAGCAATATGTTATCCACTTCACATTTCTACATTTGCATATTGTTCCAATGGCTATTTGAGGGTAGTCTCCACCCACAATTCCCCTAAGCCTATTGCATGAATCTATGAAGCTGAATGTATCCATATACTTGGACTGTATTACTGGAAGCCAGTTTACACCACCAATTCCAATGAACCTCTCAATGTTCCTCAAAGTCCTCTCAACATTATCCACTGCCGATGGAGTTAACCTACCATCAACATAGTAGTCGGCTGGATAATCTGGTATGGTTATGAATATCCTCCCATCGAATATTTCACTAATACTCCTTGCAGCATCCACATATCTCTCCAAAAACTTTGGGGGATAATCGCTTAGCTTCATGTGGAAGAAGAATAAACCAACATTGCTATCCAATATGGCATGCTCAAACCTACGCTTAAACAACTCTTTACGCTGCCTAAAAGTCACAAATAAATATGGATAATAAACCTCGGAGGGTGGAAGAGTGTAGAAGCGAACCAATTGAACATGCACCCTACCCAACGAAGAATATGCTGTCTGCAACTGAATCCACGATCTTAACTGCTCCAATCTGCTTCAAGTATTCCTCCTTTTCTTTAGCTTCCTTTTCGCTTAGGACTTTATCATAGCCGAAGCTTCCTACACGAACCCTTAACCTTACTCCTTCAGGTAATTTGTTGATTTTGTAGACGATCATGTGGCAGTATCTTGCATGCTCCATAAGCATATTCCAATCCTCAATTATCTCAACCAATTTCTCACCTCCCCCAAATTATTTTATGGAGAAAAAATATTTTTATGCTTCCTAATCTTCCGCTTCATCCAGCCTGCAAGGTATGCTACTGGTATAATTGCAATTAGTATTGGGAATATTAGGCTTGCAGCAGCGTTGTATACGATGCACTTCGCAAGGTCCTTAACGGTATCCTTCAATTTCATTTATGCCTCCCCCTAAGCAGTTTTCTAACCCATAATCCAACGATCTTCTCCTCATATAGGCTTCCAGAATAGAATCTATCTGATAGTGGAGCCTTCTCCCTAGATATTTTCCCCTTCTCCCACCTGTAGATCATGTGGAGGTATTCTTCAAGCCATGTTGCAATTAGCTCCCTGATGAACTTGTTGAAGTCTCCATTGCATGCATACCATATTGTTCCAAGGAATATTTCTATACACCAATCCCAACCATTACGTTTTCTAACTTCACTTACAGCTCCCATAATGCCATAGTGGGTTTGACTTTCAAGCATGTTTAGAGGTGAATAGATCGTTTTAACCTTCACATATGGGTTAGAAGCCGCCACCAATTATCGCCCCTTTAATGGACCCGCATTTTGAGCAAACCCATCGGACTTCAATTATGCCATTTGCAATTTCACGTATTTCTGGAGTCATAACTCCAGGGCATGGGATCCTCTTAACGATCCTGTCACCATTACTTGGGTCCACAAATGTCACTGTCAACGTGCCGTGGCACGGTATACTTGTAAACTCAAACTTCAATTAGCAATCCCCCCTAGCCTCAAGCCACGTCCACCATAGTATTCCGAGCAATGCATTGTATATGTTTAAAGCTATTGTGGCAAATGCATCAACATTATATGTCGTTATATAGAGCCATGTAACTATAGCTGCAAGTGTAGTGTAGACTACGAGCAGGAAAATCATGTATAGTTCCATGTAGAAATCCCTCCTACGCTTACTATAATTCAAACTCAACCAGGATCCTCCCCCCTCTAAGCATTATTCTATTCAATAGTTCAATGAAGCTCCATGCAGCGGACCTCAGCCTATGGCTTGGCAAATGTAATAGGAAATCGAATTTCAATGCATTTGGATGTATAATGTGCATTCTGAAACGTTTTATTCCACGCCAAACTTCAGGCTTGAGCTTTAAAAGTTCACTTTTATCTTTGATCGTGTATTTAAGTTTCACCATTTCATATCCCCCCTCCATTTACACTTCAATTCCAAAATCCAATTTTGCATTCAACTCCTTGTATCTGTTTCTCAATGTCACTTCATTGATC
Source organism: Candidatus Culexarchaeum yellowstonense (assembly GCF_024707025.1). Classification (NCBI taxonomy): domain Archaea; kingdom Thermoproteati; phylum Candidatus Culexarchaeota; class Candidatus Culexarchaeia; order Candidatus Culexarchaeles; family Candidatus Culexarchaeaceae; genus Candidatus Culexarchaeum; species Candidatus Culexarchaeum yellowstonense. The sequence continues at coordinate 22,969 of NZ_JANGFQ010000016.1, read as the reverse complement.
TTCGATGCTTCTGCAATATCCTTCTGCCTCCTCGGTTCACCGCATAATATACATGCAATGTAGATTGATGCTGCAACTATGCTGATTGGGTTTCTTGCAAGGTCTAAGCCAATTTCGTAGGCTTTCCCTGAAATCTCAATTGCTTTCTCCACAATTTCATTTGGTAACCCAATTTTCTCAGCTATTTTTGGAATGAAGAGTGATGGGGGCATTCTTGGGACATTGCCGAACACCCCTGTGATCTCGATGAACTGTCTTCTAGTTTCCCTCATCATCCATGAAACATATTTGGAGATTTCAATGTAACTCTTTTTGGGTTGCTTCAACTTGAACATTTCCTCAACTATTTCCTCCAATGTTATGGGGATCATCTTCACCCTACATGCATAGTATAGTGATGCAATTGCATTGGCTTCTGCAAGTTTTCCACTATAGTGATACCCCATCTTCAAAGCTACTGATTTCGCTATCTCGAAAACTTCATTTGGAATCTTCAAAGCTTCTGAAAGCTTTTCAAGTTCAACGTGGACTTTCGGTTTGAAGATGTTGGTCACCCATCCATCCCCTCTTGAGATTTAAGAAGTTCCTCGATCCATTTTTCGTCTAGCAGTGGGATCTTCAACTCCTTGACGATGTTCACATATACATATCTAAGGCTTGCATCACTACATCCAATTATTCTTGCAATTTCCCTCTGAGTCCTCTTCTCATCGCATAATATTCCAGAAATGTATAGGGCAGCAGCTGCAATTGACTTGTAATGGTATTTCCTCGACCTCCCCCTAAACCTTTTAACTATCTCCACAGCTCCATCTATCACCTTTCTGGAATGGAAGAGTTGAGGTCCCCTCTCAACTATCAATTTAACTGCATCTTCAACATCCCTCTTCAAAGCCCTCATAACTCATCCCCCAACATACTGGTATCGTATTTTCCCATCAAAGCAAAGCCAAACTTGAATTTCATTGTTTAAGAGTGCATCTAAAAGTGCATTCTTCAACTCTAAACTGCATTTCTCCCTTTCAATTACCTCCATAGCTTCAACTATGCTTAGCATTCTATCAATTTTCGGGTGAGGCTTATATCCACCCATAAAATGCATTAAATCCATCCAAACCTTCACTTCTCCTCCCCCTCCTCTTTATGAAAAGCCTTAAATCTTCAGCTTTAACCTGAAATACTTCACCATTGGGCAATATTATCAAAACATCCTTAACATCATTTGGAACTCTTACAACATCATCCTTATCCACTTTCACTCACCCCTCCAATGACTTATGATTAGACTTCTATTTTTCAAGTCGATTTCAATAAGCACTTTCTCGCCACGCCTAAATGGGAAAGCACTGTCCAATGCAACCTCCTCAGGAACATGGATGTAGTAGCTCCTCTTCCCCTTAACCCAAACTATTTTCCCAACCCCTTTTAACATGGCACATCATATTGATATTATGTTAAGGTATTATATAAAGGTTTTTCATGTTGGCAAAAAGTTTAAATATTTGTTTATGTATTTATTTATTGGTGTGTGGAAAAATGCAGAACCACACCAATATGGGGTTCCCAGCCCCCAATAAAAGCCCTGAACCCCCCAGGGCTGAAGCTGGGAAGGGGATGGATGAAATACTATTCGGAGATATTGTCAAAGGAAAAACGCCTGTGGAAGCCTATTTGCTTGGCATGAAGGTGGGTTACGATATGGGTTGGAAGGCAGCTGCAAGCAGCATCCTATTAACACTTACAAACCGCTACTACACTGGGTTAAGTGAGGAGACAACAAAGCTCATTGAAAAAATCATTACAAACCTATATTTAAGGTGATTGGGAAATGCAAAATGACTATTGGATTGTCGTTCAAGATGTTGGCGTTGCACCACGCAGCATAACAGTACGGTTTAAGCACTACAAGTTAGCCTACTGTATTGCCTACACAAAGCATGGCATAGCATTATTTGGTCCGGCAACACTATACTACAACAAGAGAAAAGTAGCCGAACTAAGTAGTTTTGATGAGATCCGCCAGGAACTTGAGAAACGCAACCTACCACTGCTTGGGATACCACACATAACACCACAATAAACCATTTTTCTTTTTCGTTTCCTCCCCCAACCAGCCATAAGCTGGTGGGAAAGGAGGATTAAAATGTCCTCCACACCTTCAATGGGTTCCCCTGCACCCAATAAAAGGTCCGGGTCCTCCAGCGGACCTGAAGCAGGGGACTGGGGGGTGAGAGAATACAAGGATATCTACGAGATGCTTTTGGATAGGGGAATAAGGTTTGTAAAGAAAGGTAACAAACTGCTACTATACAAGAAATTCCCATGCCATTGTGAAGAGCCATTTGGTCATATACACTATTACATTGTTTCACTAGATGAATATCCTGAAGACAATCCGTGGAAGCTGAAATCGTTACTAAATTGGCTAGATTATGGTTTTTGGAATGACAGTTTCATTGCAGCTACCCTCCAAGGTTATGAAACACTGGTCCAGCGATTCATGGGATACAAATGTCCAGGAGCCTTACAAAACCTATGAGGTGATGTGGAATGAGGAAGGCAGTAAAATATGAACTTTCAAAAGGTGGGAGAGTTTGCACGATCCACTTTGACGATGGATCCACCGCTAAAATTGACTTCGAAAACTTCCTGAAAACCTTCAACAATTACAAGAGAGCAGTCATAGAATATTGCACATACGTCTGGGTCCTAGCAAACAACGCAGAAATTGGAGATGCAGCTGCTAAAGAGATAAAGGAGAAACTCCTCTCAAACTAAACCTCTTTTTTATTCCTCCCCCAACCACCAAGAGTGGTGATGTGAATGGAAATTAAATGTCCAAGTTGTGGAAGCACACATGTCGTTAGGTTTGGGTCCATTCCAACCAGAAGTGGGAAAAAACAGAGGTATAGATGCCAGGAATGTGGAAGGACCTTCTATGCAGAGGTGAAGTGAAACATGAAGGATCTTGAGGCACGTGTAAAGCTACATGACCTATCAATAGACAAGATATTCGATGAAATCGACCAGTTGAGAGAGGCAATTGAGAAGCTTGAGAAAAGGGTAAGCCTACTGGAAGTGAAGGTTCAGCAATTGCAGTGGCAAACACAATACAAACATTAAATTTTTCCCTTTATGATTTGGCATATCATAATGGTTTTAGAGCTTGAGGGTTGAAGCTCCAATTATACCTGCAGCCGTAACTATTGGGATTGCCCCTCCAATTATTGAGGGGAGGTAGTTTTCACTCATATATTTAGCCCCATACGTTGGGAACCTAGTGTAGCATATCATTCTCGGGTCCGGTATTGGATTGAGCCTTGTAAGTATGAACCAGCCTACATCCATTCTATTGTCACTCCATTTCCTCGCCTCTTCAACCAGTCCAGCCTTCAAAGCTTCACTTCTCCTGAATGCCAATGCAAATTCATAGGGTATTGCTAGTGAGCATGCCGATTCCAATATTCCCAACCCATTATTCCATTCCAGTGGAAGTATCACTCCAGCTTTTACAGCTTTAAATCCCGATTTCAAGTCCTCCAATGCATATTCAACATAGTGTTCATTGTAGATCGTGTCGCTATCGCAGGATATGATGTATTCTGCATCTTCACATATTATTGCATTTACCCTAGCCCTGCCGATGCCTTGGATTGGCGGGTAGACTTTATCAGCTAATCTACTGGCCAGCTGCATATCTGTTTTAGGACCTGAAGCTACCACGATCCTAACTGGAATGGTTTGTCTTCTAAGTGATTCAATGCATTTCGGCAGGTTTGGCTCGCCATTGTCCACGATCACTGCGGCAACTTCACTTCTCATATTTCTTTCCCGTTAGGAACTCTACTATGCGTTTCTCCGTTTCAAGGTCCAGTGAGCCTTCACCTAAAGCTCCACTGATGTAGTCGGCTAGGGCTGAGGCTGTTATTACTCCTCCAGCTATAAGCTCTAGTATGCTGAATGTCCATTCTGCAGCTTTCCAGAAGTCATCCCTCTTCTGCGTGTAGGCATCGTATGCAACTATTCCACCTAGAATTAAGTCTAATGCCCCCTTTCCAAGTCTAATTGGCCTTGTATCTGCACCGAAGAATCCAGCTAGCCATGCAATTACATCTACAATTGCCTTCGGAATCCCTACGCCTATGAATCCAAGTATTCCTGCACCTAGACCATACAATGTTGCCAGTGGTCCACCTGCTTCAGCTTCCCTCTTCAACTCCAATGCCAAAGCCATCTATTTCCCCCTCCCCAAAGTATAGTATAGTATCAATCCAATTATTGTTACTGTGGCTGCAGCTCCAATTCCAACCATTGCCAGGAAGTACATTTGCTCTTGTTGCTTCTGCTCAGGCGTTATTACTTCAACCTTTATTGTTTGGCTTTCACATGGATTATATGTTACCCAGTCTCCTGGGAACCTTGCCTTAACATAGTATGTTCCCACAGCTGTAGGAGTCCATATAAATCTGAATCCCCCACCACTACCCGTAGTTACTTCGCCGAGCTTCGCCGTATCAGCAATTATCTCCACAGTCGCACCCTCCAATGGATTCCACAAGCATAGCAGTGGAGTATGCCACTGCAATGTTCCAGTAACAGTTACTGTTTCGCCCACGGCTACCCTTGTTGGGTTTACTTTGAAGTCAACTATCCTTGTGCTTAGCAATGCAAGTTTGCTCATACAGTTATCACCCCACTCTTCCTCAACTCCTCCATTGCAATGCTACCTAACACTGCACCTATAGGTGCAATTGCACCCACTATTGATGGAATCCAGCTTAATGGATATGGAATTAAAGTTATCCTCGCATTCTCATCGCCTATGAGTATCTGCCCATCCCTATCCCAAAGCAAAAGTTGCAATACTAGCGGTGCAACTGGATCCCTACTTCCACTCCAATAGTTAATCCAATAGTTCCACTTGTCAATGCTGGATTTGTATGCTGCTCCAGTAGTATATCCATCCGCAAGCCTATTAATTATCTCCAAAACTGGCTCGAAGAATGACTTGCCATACCTATCACTTAATGGATCCACGTAGTCGGCTTGAACCCATGCAAACTCAACCCTATAGCCAATATAGCACCATGCCCCCTTATTCCTAACCATATCTGGACCAAGCTGCTGACCTGTCAAGCATGAAAGCAGATATACAACTCTACCCCTCAACTCCCTGCAATCGCAAACCCACCAAATATAATTATAGTTTTGACCTGTAAAGGTTGTTGAATTTCCGCACCAGCAAGCCTTCCCATTTCTCCTGACGTAGATTATGTGGTTGGGTACTTCCACGCAGTAGACGTAGCCATCGTAGTCAACCCATTTCATGCTTCTCTTTGTAACGCAGACTTCATCATCCGATATGCCTACTACGTAAACGCCATCTTTGCCTCTACGTATTGTTGCACCCATCCCAATTTTCATCGCTATCTCTTGAACGTCGTCTGCAAGCCTCTTTGAAGCTGTGTAGTACAGTATTTCTCCTCTTTTGTTTACGTATCCGTCGCCGAGAATCATTGCTTCAAGCAGGATCCTTAGAAGATGGGGTGGTAGCATTTTGATTTCCTTTGGTATGAATTTATCCTTTGCATGTCCAAACTGCTTCAAGTATTCATATATTTGCTTGTTCTTGAATTTAATGCATTTCGATTTTTCATTTGAAGCTTCCTCCCATGCTTTAAATCCAACTTGCTTTCCCACTCTATCTACCCATTCCTTAATCTTCTTCCGCTTTTCATCATCATTCTGGGTTATCGATATTATGTATACACCCTTCCTGTCACCTAGGGATGCTGACCCTTCTGCCAACCATATTCCGAAGAACCTAAGCCAATTTTCAATTTTCACTTCCCTGCATGGAATCGTTTTTGTATACTCGTCCAGCCTTCCATGATGGGGTACCTTATGGTTAGCTTCAACTGAGGGTAATTTGAATACTTCCACAGCTTCACAGTTCCATTTTGCTCCCCTCTTGAACTTCAAACAATTACCGGTGGTCGTCCCCGTGGGAATGAATTTGCCAGTATCTGGATCTCTGCTCAGCCCACTTTTCCCAACGTCCTTTGCTTCTATGAATCTGAATGGAAGCCACCCCCTTCCAGACTTCCCAAGCCAGCTGACGTAGAGCTTGTGGTTTGGGGTGACGAGCAAATCGACTCTCCTTCCATTTATGTGGAGCATTTTCCCCTTATACCTAAACTTGTAGTATCTGATTGGAGTTTGATATTCAAGTTCCCCTGTCTGCGGGTTTAGAGTGGCAACCTTCTCCCCAACTTCCAATTCATAGAACCTCTTCCAACCATTCTCAGTTAGAATTTCAGTATCTTCGGAATAACAGTTTCCATGGCCTACTCCAGTGAAAAATACACTGTCATTTCTGTTTAGGCTTTCCAAAACCTTCGTCCTCACTGCATTGTTTCCAGCTAGATCGTCTACTGTTAATCCTCTTCCACGCATGTAGTCTATTGAATGCTTCAATGCCAATGAGCCTAGATATGTGGCTAATTCGAAGTTTGGACGTGTGATTGTGGCTACGTTTAGGTTTGGCATTACCAGTCAACCCTAGCCCTCATGAAGCTCAGCAGGTTTGAATACATTTGAAGTAGCTTCTTTCCAATCTCATCTCTTGCTTGAATATGCTGTAATGCTTCAGTTGGACTCATTGCTGGAACGTATGTTTGAAGCATATATATCTTCAGTTCAGGTCTAGCAGCTGCTAAGCGTCTATAGAACTCTTCAACCAATTCCCACTGTGGATCTAAACCCAATCTAGCCAGTCCACTCATTATCTCCTGAACGTTTCTGCCAGTTTGAAGCATTGTTAAAGCCTCCAATGGAGTTATGGGTTTACCTGCAACGATCATGAATGGAACATTTGCAAATGCGGGGTTTGTCTGAAGGAAACTTGCCAGTCTTCTAATCTTCTCTTCAACCGACATGTTTCACCACCAATTCATTGTATGCTATTATCCCACCTAATAATATTGCCCCTGCAACTCCAGCTATCAATATCAGCATCCACTCCATTGAAGGCATGGTTGGACCTTCAACTGTAAATTCGGCTTTCAAATGATTCTCCTTAGCCCTCCCAACATCACCCTCAGCGACTAATTTATCGTTCACATATATCTTTGCATGCCAAGCATAATCTGGAACATAACCACTAGTTGCATATTCAACAGTATGCTTCCCAGGTGATAGGTCATATTCAGCTTCATATGTGAATGGCTGCGGTGGACTCATCCCTATAACCTTTTCTGGTTGGCTTACCCAGAAGTCTTCATTGAGCGGTTGATCCACTGCTAATCCATGATATCTCCACCAAGTGTCTGTTGTGGGATTGCTTTCAACTTTAATTTTCACCTTCATTTATCTCCCCCTCCCAAACTCTTGATACAATATTATTCCAGTGATTGTAATTATTCCTCCCAGTCCAGCTATTAATGCTATTGTCAACCATGGAAGCTCTATTGGCGTTGATACTTGAATTGTTGTTGAGGCTTCAGTTGGATTGTATGGCATTCTACCTCCTCCCCATATGCTTCAATATTTCATTGTATGCTATTGTTCCAGCGACAGCTATGAATGGTATTCCTGCTAGAACGTATGTTAGGTTTTTCATTACTGTTTCAGTTTCAGGTATAGCTACAGTTAAGCCTAGGAGTGAAATTGCAGGTGCAAATGCGAATCCTTCACCTGCATATACTGCCTTCAAAGTGTATGTTCCAGTTGTCCCTATGCTTACAGTTGCACTATAGTTTCCACCACTATCGGTTGTGACGTCTGCAAGCTTCGTTGAATTATAGTATATGCTTACAGTTTTACCTGAAAGTCCACTCCAAGCTGTACTGCTACTTTGATATTCAAGTTTACCGCTGACAGTGAAGCTTTGCCCAACGATCACTTGGCTTGGAGCTGAAATGCTTATGCGTGTTGGATATGCAACTTGTCCACTCACGGTGTTGCTTGCTACTCCGCTGAATGTGTCTATGGCATAGAAGTTTACAGTGTTGCATGGAACTGTAACCCCATCAATCAGCCATGGAATAGTGTAAGTTAGCCTTGCAACCCCATCACTGCCAGTAAATGCTGAGCCAATTTCAAATTCATATCTCCCCACAGCCATTACGAAGGCAACTTCCCTATTAGCTGCAGCCTTCCCGTCAGCAGTTACCGTTGCAGCCAAATTTATTGTTTGACCTGCATTCCATGGTGGATTTGGCGATATGCTGAGCTTAACTGATACGCTCAATACAGTTATACTCATACTTGCCTGTGCGGAATTATATGGCATAACAATCAAAATATAGTTTGCTCATTTAAACTTAAATTCTTTAAGCTTCTTCAAAATTGAAAGTCCACTTGCACATGCACCCATAACTCCACCTATAAGGACAATTGAACCCAGAAGCCAGTGATGAGGCATTGGAGGGTCACGTTCAGTTCCATCAAGCCCGAAATCCTTGTAATCATCAAGCATTAAACCTGCACCTGTAGCTATGGCTATTATGCTTCCAATTAACCCTGCAATTTCACCACTTGAATTTGCAATTAATTCTTGAAGCCATTTTGGAATTTGCTCATTCACGTTTGCCTCAGCCATTTAGCAATCTCCTCCAAAACTTTTGGCAGATTGTATTTCATGAATTTCCTTAATGATTCTTCAGGATTCCCTTCGTTTAGTGCATGGAGCAGGCTGTCCACGGATATTAGCCATGGATACCTATCAATCCATGGATGAAGTAGGCTATCTATAATTGCATTGATCTCCGATTTCGTGTATGGTATTTCACCCTTCCTTTTCGGCATGCTTCAACTCCTCCACTTTCACGAACTTCATTTTCCTTGGATCGTAGACTATTCTTCCAAGCAGGTAATCCCTTATCTGCTCAGCTTGCCTCTCCAGCCAAATTCTCCCCTTCTCTCCATGCCTATTTATTACTTCTGCAAGTTTTGGGAATTTCTTCTCGCATTTGCTTAGAAGCCATTCACCTGTAATCTTATTTTCAACGGCTTCAGCTGGGAATCTGCTTGTAATAGTCCTTGCAAATCCCATTATTGGTAGAACTGTTTTTGCAAGGTTCCGTCTGAAGCCCTCAAGCCTTAATGCTTCCTCCCTACTCATCTTCACATATGCCTCTATTGGTGGGCGGTATAATCCATAGTAGACTGAGTCAAGTATGTTCCAATCGTTCTCTATGAACATGCTCAGCCTTTCAGGTCCGAAGCATTCAAGTATCCCCTTTATTAGGCCTTCAAGCATTCCTTCAAGTACTTTGAGGCTTAAGTTCACGCTGAGTTTGGCCAGCCTGCTGAGTTGCTCCACCTATCCCAGCCTCCAATGATGCTCCAAAATACTTCTCTATTACGGGTTTAAATAGGCTTATGACTTGGGCTATTGCATCGCTAATTATCTTTTGAACTGCATCAATCCTCTTATCATCGAGAGTTTCCTCAGCAGTCTTCCTCTTCACATCCTCAATTAGCCTTTCAACCTCTTCACGGCTCATATATTTATCCTCCAATTTGAACCCCATCTTCTCCAATGCTTCCTTAACCTTTTCACGCTTCTCCTCATAGGCTTTAACTGCTTCAAGGAAGTCTTCAATTGCCTCCTTCCTAGTTGTAGGTGGAGGCTGAGTTGAGGGTGGAGTTGGCTGTGGACCTGAACCTGGAGGTTTAACGCCATATTGGCTTAGAATCCTATATGCAGCTGCAACCATAGCTTGCTCCCTCCTCTTCAATTCAAGATACTCCTTCTCAAATGGCAATGTCTCCTCGCTGAGCAATTCCTCTAAACCCTTAGGCTCCTCCCCCTTCTTCTCCTCATTTTTGTCCTCAGGTTTATCTTCAGGTTTACTTGTCTCCTTCTGTTGTTGAAGCTGTTGAGGTGGGTTGACTCTAACTCTAGGCTGAGGCTTGAATGCTGCAATTTCAGGGTCACTCCAAATCTCATCATAATGCTTCTTGTAATCTCTAGGCTGTAGACCGCTCTCCATCATAGCCTTCCTTACACTCTTCCCCTGCTTTATAAGCTCCTTGAACTTATTTATCCTCTCAGCAACGGTTGTTTTCACCTTTGCCTCCTCACCCATATTCATGCACCATATTCAGAATACGTTTTCAAGCATATATACTGCTCATACATTTAAAAAGTTTCCCACAAAAGCTGAAGTCATGCATGGATAATGAGGGCTAAAAAGTTGAATACATATTCAGTGAATACATATTCAGATATTCAAATGCAAACGTATTCAAAAGTGTATTCATATGGTTATGTGCTTGGCATGATCCAGTGTACATGTGTAAACATGTAAACAAATGAAGCTGATCGTTAACCTCCAAGCTCGCCAACTTCCCTTGTCATCTTTAGTATTGACTTCATCCTATCTGCAGTTTCAAGGAGCCTTGAGATTGCATTGTATGTTGATAGTGCATCCTCAGCTTTCACTGCATCCTCCAATGCCATGAGGTCTACACGCATGCTTCCCAATCCCCAGTCAATGTATTTCCAGCTGAATGAAATTGGCTTTAACGGTATCTCTTTGAAGTATTTTGCAAGCTTACGTCCAATAATTATGTTCCTAGCTTCATCCATCACGATCAATTTATTGTCTTCGTATGGCATGCTCCAATCAATAAGCTCATCGAATCTCCCCCTATACTTCTCAGGATCAATCCTCTCCTTCCTCAATGCTTCACTGAACTCCCTCCATATCTCCTCATACTGCTCTTCCGTTAGAACTTTCTTTGGAGGTTTAGCCTTCTCTTCACGCTTTCTCAACGTTTCACTTCCAGCCAGCAACCTCTCCCTAGCTTCGCTTAGGAACTCGTTTATGCTCTTCAGATACGTGTATACTCCCAGTGGGCTGCGGACTTCGGCTTGATATTCCATGCTCTCCAACCAACCCTTCAACCTTCCAACCAATTCCCTCATCCACTTCCAATCTATCGGTGCAGTCACAATTTTAACTGGAACCTCCTCCTTAACCTTTCTAATTGCCTCCTCAACTTCTTTAGGCTGAGGTTTCGGTGCAGACACCCTTTCAGCCTCCTCCCTAAAAGTTATAACTGTAACTGGTTTCCCAAGCTTATTAATTATAGTCTTGATTGCATATCTCTCCCTCTCGTATGGTGGATATGCATTTAAAATCCCAATCGTCTCACCTGTAGCTTCATCTTTCACAGGTATAAGCCATACGGGCGTCTTATATCCTGGCGGTAGGAGTTTAATTGGCTCATCAACCACATTTAAATGCAGTAATTCAACGAATGCTTTAACTTCTGGTGGAAGCTTTTCAGGTGGAATTGCCTCATGCATACTATTCAACCCTCCACTTCAAATACTTCCTTTTAGCTTCCTCCCACGTTTCAGCCTCTTCCCTATCTGGGTTTCCTTCAGGTGGATCTGAAGCTATATCGATCAAGTCCTTTGCAATTGTAGCTGCATACTTCTTCTCCTCTGCGGTAAGCTTCCTCTCCCTCAAAACCCTCAATGCAACTTCAATGCTACCCAAAATATCCATATTTGAAAGCCTCCTCCAATCAACTGCGGGTATTATTGGGTTTCCAGGATTGTTTTCAGGTTTCCTTTGCTCTACGCCGTACTCTTCAAGTTCCCCTTCAATTCTCTCAATTTCATCTGTTGGCTTCAAGTATTCCTCTAATCTCTTCTCCCATTCAGCTTTCTCCTCTCCATAATTCAATTTCTACACCTCCATACAATTCCTTTAGCCTCTTCAATTCCTTGCTTCTAGCTGAGGTTAAAGTGTTGAAGGCGTTTCTTGCAACTGCATATTCGAACTGGTTTTTGGGGAAGTAGTATCTGACTGCAACTAGTGTTCCAGATTCGGTTTCAGCCAAGTCAAGCCAAATGTTCTTCCACGTTTCAGTTGACTTCTGAACTACTATTTGCCTGTGAAGCTGAGTTTTATCCTCCAATATGTAGAATTGCCCATCATCAATCAATCTTGCAAACTCGTTCTCCATTAAAACCTCCATTATTTCACCAAGAATATTTTGGGGAAAGCTTTATATTTGTTTTCCGCAAATAATTGTTCTTGGTGAAAACATGTCCAATCCTGCACCTCCAGAATTGGGTAGAGTTATGAGTGCAACTGAAGCTTTAGGGGTTGGGAAGCAGACTCCAAGAGTCTACGTTCCAAGAATAGTGCATGTAGATTGGGCTACAGTCCACGTTTTAATAGGCGTTGCAAGCCACGAAGCATGGAGGATACTTGCCAAGAAATATAAGATGATTAGGTTGAAGGGGAAGTTCGCTGAACACAAGAAGTTAACTGGAGATTTAATGAGGAAGTGGTGTTGGGAGCTGGTGGCTGCTAAGCTAGGCTAAATCCAGCGACATTTAGGGGTGAAGTGAATGGCATACAATAGACCTATCAACGAATTCAGCATTACAGGCTGGCTTGACCCAGCACTCAAATATTTTGCAGAGCAAGCTAAGATTCCAGTGGACCAGTATTCAGCTCAAGTGGGCGGTGAAGGTATAGGTAACGCCCTTGAATTCATTGCAAACCTATTCACTAAAGGCTTCCTAAACAAGACAATACAATTCGCAACTGGATTAATAGCTGATGGATATGCAATTTGGGGTAAAGATGTCCCATTGAGGCTTAGGAGGGAATTACTTGCTCTCGGCACACATGAACTTCTCAGAATAATCAACATTACACCTGAAGAAGCCGTTCAGTTTAGGGAGAGCTTAGACAGCTTCATAAGTGCAATTCAACGTGGAGACTGGAATGCTGCATTGGCAAGCATACTTAAAAGTCCATCTGAACTTAAAGCAATGTTCGGTTTAACTGAAAAAGTTACACCTCCACCAGCTTCACAGACGCCTATGCCTACACCAACACCATCAGCTGAAACGAAGGGTGAAGAGGTAACTCCTGAAAGGCTGTATTAATAGACTCTCTCTGGAAGCCACTCGGATTCAGCGTGATCAAGTAGCCATTTGAGGAATGCCTCATAGCTCCTGAACCTATACTTAGCCGTTAATGTCTTGAACCTATCCCTAAGCTCTGGGCTACACCAAATCTCCAATAGCACTTGCCTATCCCTCTTCCTCCCCTTCTTTTTCTCCATTTTTTCACCTATTACATGTATTACTTTTTGGAAAACTATTTAAGCTTATTTCACGCTTCAATTCATGGTGGAAATATGCCTCTTTCAAGGGAACTGTTTAAGGAGGAGTTGGAGAAGGGGATACCTGTATTCATGGGTGACCGTGAAAGCGTAGTATACGCTCCACTTGAAAGTGATGAGAGGGCAGCTGTAGAGAAGGTTTTCAAGTATGGTTTAAATCAGATTAGGAGGATTTCACCTAAAATTGCAGGTGACATTGAACCTCAACTTAGCATTGCATTGAAGGTTGCAGGGATATTTAAGGAGATGCTCCCAGAAAAGAAGAGCTACACTTTTCCAAGTCAAACTGGAACTTTAGGTGTTGCATGGCTGTTTCCACAGGCAATAAAGTATAAGACTACAGTTCCAACGAGCTATAATACTAACAGTTGGGATATATCTTTAACTGCAGGGGTAAAGGCATACTTGTTCGGTGATGGAACAAACTATTATAGGACTTGTAGCGATACTGGAGCTCACAGTGCAATATTGGTGTTCAATAATGGGATAATTGAGATTGGAAGCACGCCTAAAATTGAGCAGTTCAGATTGATTTCGGAGGGATTCACAAAGTATGGAATATACACTGTAGCGCCAATAGTTGAGGAGAGAATTGAGGAGAACAGGCTAATATACCAGTATCCAACGCCATTGGGTGCTGTGCCAATATTCTATGATAAGGGTATAATGTGGAGTGTAATGCCAAAAGTCACTGGAACATCGACGATTAAGCTGTTGGGCTTAGTATTCTATGAGCATGACTTTGCAGCTGACTTGAAGTGGGTTAGCTAAAGAGGGTGATGGCAATGACTGTTATAGCGTTGACAACTGATGGTAGGAAGATTGCTCAAACAATTGTTTCAGGTCCATCAAGCTATGCTACGGGTGGATTCACAGTTAGATTTGGGGAGCTGAATAGGATCGATGCAGCAATCATACGTCCAAGAGTCAACTTGAAAATTTCAAACTACGTTCACGTATTGGATTACACTGTCTCGGGGAATGCAATTACGATCACAGTCTACAGGATAGATGTAACTGCAACCACTGCATCTTGGAGTGAAGTTCCCGCAGGAACAGACATATCAGCACTAATACTTGAAATCACAGTGATAGGAGTCTAAAAACAATCCCCACATTTTTTTCATTCAATTTTATATTAGTCATTGGTGAGCTGAAACTTTAAATATTACATCCCCCAAAGTATTCTCGGTGAGGGGGTATTGGATAAAGTTACAGATGAGCTTGGATTAGTTTTGGAGAATAATTTTTTGACTCTCTATATTCCAGCAACTGCTGAGGCTCTTGTGTTTAGGGTTAAGAGTAGGGTTAACAGGGGGTATGAGGTTTTGAATTATGGTCCACTTCCACTAGTTGCTGGATCCACTTTGCCTACATATGAGGGTGGAAGCGTATCCGTCCCAGCCAGTGGAGTTATGCCTGCAAGGAGCTATGTTAAGGATGGTTTGGAGTTCAGCACTACGTTGGACGTTTATGATAAGGGTGACATGTGGTATATTCCTGAGGATTGCCGTGACAGGTTATTCCATGTATTGCAGTATGTTACGCCTGCATTCCTTAGGATGGATGTGCAGATACCTGTAGGTGTAACTCAGGGTAGATTCCAGAAGGAGAGGGTTACAGTGGGCGTTGACAAGGATTTCGGCTTCACAAGGGGGTTCATGGAGATCGTGCATATACCTAAAATCCGCTATGGATATAGGTATGGGAATGATACAAACATAGCTTTAATTACGAATGTAAGGTTCATTTATGGCGAATACATTGTTGAGATTCCAAGGAACTCTGCATTGATATTCGACATTTTAACCCGCAAAATTCCAAGCCACTGGATAACATTGCCAATGAGCTACATGGATCCAACCGTCAGGAGTAGCCTAATCGACGTTTACGGTGTAACGGGATTCCCACTATACAGGTTAGACCAGAAGAATGAGGCAATAGCTAAATATGATCAGCTTTTAAGGGAGGTGAAGCTATAATGCCTGGGGAACTACTCTTGATACGTGGGGAAACTGATGGGACGAGTACAACTGGAACTGTGCCACTATACAGCGATGTATTCTACTCAACCGTAACATACATTAGAATGCCGAAGGGGATGGCTGCGAAGATTTGGTTCAAGAAGATTAGCGGTGAAGGGGAAACACTATTCACATTACAGTACACTAGGGATGTTACAGCTTCATCTCCAATTTGGGTTAACGTTGAAGCTGAGAAGCTTTCAGCGAAGGGTGAATTGGAGTATGATAAGCGTAGACCAGTAATACTTAGAAGCATAAATGGAACTGAAGCATTCCAAATCATTTGGAGTCAGCCATCGGCTGTGAAGGCATATATTGAGTTGGGAGTGGAGTTCGAATGAGCGTGAAGGTTGACAGGGAAGTTGAGGAGGCATTGAAGCAGGGGAAGCTTGTGATAATTATGGGTAAATGTGACGCTAAATTTAGGATTAAACCTGAGGATAAGGTTAAAGTTATTGTTAGGGAGTGAAAATTGTGAGCAGTGGACCTGTCGAAGTTCCATTCCCAAACATTTATTGCTGGTTTCTTGGGAAATGTCAATTCTATCATGTGACAGCATACTACATTATTCCACCGCAGCTCGACGTTACATTGCTATGGTATCCTGAGGAGGAGGATAAGGTTCAATTGATATTTGCAGTGACGTTTGGTAAACCTAGAAATTATGCTACAGGCGAAGTATTATATACGGATGAAATTGGATTCTGGCATAGGGGGATGGGGATGAAATTGCATTGGGATCCACTTGTTGAATCTTTGATTGGAATAGTATATCCACATATTACGCCAGCCACTAAGGAGAATCCATTCGAGATTAGGTTTGTGAATAGGACTAGCGATGTAACAGCGATAATGGATGTTTCAATATGGATATTCGAGTATAGCAAGAGGGATTATGAAGACTTCCTGAGGTTTGCAAGGGGATTTATATACTTCTACAGCCTATTCGGGAAATTTAAAACTTTGGAGGAAGCTGAGAAATATGCTTTAGGGGTGAAGCTCGGTGACTAGATTTCAACCCATAAATGAAGTTAAGGATGCATTGGCTGAGAAGCTGAGGGAGTTCGAGCTTCTCCCGAACGGTGCAAGGCTGCTAGCCTACTATGGCATAGGCGTTCCAGATAGGAGTGGTTTAAATGGGCTTAATGGCCCAAGAGATGCTTTCGAGCTTTCAAACGGCAACTGGCTTATAACGGACATGCTTAACCACCGTGTGATAGAAGTTAACCCATATACTAAGGAGATTGTTTGGCAGTATGGGACTACGGGTGTCCCTGGCTCTGGAGCTAACCAGCTTAACAATCCATATTCGGCTGTCAGGATGCCTAATGGTGATACACTGATAGCTGACGGAGACAACTATAGGATAATAGAGGTTACTCCAAGCAAACAGATTGTCTGGACTCTTACTGGAGCTGACCTTGGTGTGGCAAACATTTATCCTACAAGCGTACAGTTCACTGAGGAGAACACGGTAGTCTTCGGTGAAGGTTCACAATATCCTCACGTCTTCGAGGTGGCGTATCCGAGTAAGGCGAAGATACTTGACTTAACTGGTACACCAGCCTTCCAACTCCCAACCTACGCTCATAAAATTCAGAGCAGTGAAGTGAAGGATACAACTGACTTCTACCATTACAGGCACATTCTTGTCGTGGACTTCAGCACAGGCTACTTCTACAACTTCAACCCAGACGGCACACAGGTCTTCGCCACATACAGATATTCGAGAGGAAGTCTTGAGTGTGTAGACATGTGGGCTGACAGGCAGGTTCTATTAACAGACCCAGCTATAGGTGCAGTAGTCGCCTACGTGAAGTCTGAAACTTTGGAGTCCACATTTGGTGTACTGTTCGGCAACAAGGCTGTCTCCCTTACTCGAGGACTGCCTATACTGAAGGATGTAGGCTACTGCCACAGGACTCCAGACGGTAACCTTCTAATAAGCGATTATGGTTCTGATATGGTTTACAAGGTTGCACCGAGACTCGATAAGCTAGTGCCATTCACTCCACTTAGGCTCTGGATGAACGAGAGCGTAACAGATACAATTAACGGTTCCACAACGCCAGGCTTCCTAACCGCTTATGTGGATAAAAAGACCTTCTACATTATAAGCAACCAGAGTGGAACGCTATACATTCAGGCCTATAATGAGGTTGCTGGAGCTTATGCGGACATAGACAGCTTATCGGTTTCAGCGAACACTTTAACACCCTACTCAACCACCTACGGGGCTAGGCTTATGCGCCTAAGATTCGTGCCATCGGCTTCAGCCACAGTTTCAGCTTGGGCGGTGCTCGAGTAGATGCCTACCTTCGCTAGACCAGAGGTTTCAATCGGGCTTCCTCAGGCTTTGCCTCTGAGCGAACCGAAGTGGAGTGTGCTCTACGAGACGGACTTCAGGTGCTTGAGCGACGTGAGAATGTTTAAAGTCTCCGTACTCCAGGTAGGTGGAACCTGGAAGTGGATTGGAGGCTTAAGTTATCCTCTGAAAAGTGGAAGCCAAACTGCTGGCGTATATGAAATCTCTTATGCTGTGTTCCCCTGCATGGTTAAATATGCAAGGTTCTTCATGAGGGCTAAACCAGTAAACAACGACCCAAGTGTTTTGAATTACCTTGAACTGGACTATGCATGGCGTGATATAAACAACTTTAGAAGAGCAGTTCTAACTCTAACCGTTGCTTCGAACAACTTTACAATAGGAAAACGTGTGGCAGGCACATGGGTGAGCCTTGCAACTGGAACCACCCCTTGGGGTGCAACACCCCTTGGAACTGAACTTGAGTTTTCAGGCTATACTGATGGTTCAGTGCACACTTTTATAGTTAAAAGGTTGGATACTGGTGCAAGCCTCACCCTTTCAGCTAGCGATGTAACGGAGGGAGGTTATGTTGCAATGGGAAATGTCCGCAACTACGATGCTAGGTTCGACCACTTCAGGGTTGAGAGACTATGAGATGCAAGCATTATGATGAATGCCTCAAATATTCGGAGATGACTCTTGATTCTTCGGCTTTAAATTGTGAGGGTTGCCCAGCATATGAGAAAACTAATATTTATGAAGTGATAAAACATTGGTTGGTGAGGAAGATTGGTTTGGATAAATGAGAAGCCTCAATATGGGCCTTATGCTGGGAGAACTGTTGCAAGCTACTATGAGCCCTCACTTCTACTTGCTGTTGGACCAGCTTTAGCGGTTGGAGCATACATCTTTACATGTAAACCTGAAAGTGTGATAGGCTTAATAGGCTCTGCAATCGATTTGTATCCAGTTGACAGGAAGCTCCTATTCTATGACGACTTCAGTTACCCTGATGGGAGCAGTGGAGAGCCATTCTGGACTACTGCAGCCTTAAACGACACCTATGGACATAGGCTTACAGCCGACTTCACAGTTAAATCTGGCAGGATGATTGCTGGAAGGGCTGGCGCATATCAGATTGGTGCCTTGCTTACTGGGGTGAAGGCTAGGGAGTTTAAAGCTGAAGTTGAAGTTGAGCTCATAGACTTCGACCCCAAGGTTTCAAACTATGCAAGCATAGTGTACGCTTACAGGGACCCGGACAACTATAGACACTTCGTAGCTCACTGGTGTACGGATGGCAAAATTTATGTTATCATAGGCAAGGTTGTCGCTGGGAAAGGGTATGGTGCTCCAGCTTGGCCTGGACTGGATACTGGAGTAAAGTTCTCTAAAGGTTCGAAGGTTAAGATACTTGGCGAAGTCAGAGGAAACATGCATACCCTAACCCTCATAGCAGACGGCAAGCCCTTCAAAGTTTCTATGACTGACGAGAATGAAGAGGGACTTATAGGCTTAGGCACAGCGAGAACCTACAGTCAAGCCTTCGACAACTTCAAAATCTACCCATAACATTTATTTACCTTCAACATACAATTAAATTGATGGTGACATATGATGGATTCATGGCTCACTGAATCTAAAGTTAAGGAATGGGTTGAAACTGCAATCTAAAGTTAAGGAATGGGTTGAAACTGCATTTCAAACACAGTTGGAGTTGCCAAGTAAACTTAGATTGCCAAGACATGTTAGGAGGAAGCTTGGATTCCAAGGGAGTAAACATTTAATTACTTCCATCAAACAATAAACTATTGGTGACATCCATGGATGCATGGCTCATAGAGGTTATCTCTGCAATTGCACCCACAGTTGGAAGGGAAATCATAAGGGTTTACGATAAAATTAAAACATTGAAGGATGATGAGCAGTATAGGATCATATCAATACTATTATTGGCTCAACTTTCAGAGCAAAACCATATAATGAACCAAAAGCTAGATGCAATAGACAGGAAAATAAATAATGCAAACGAGGGCATCCTAGTCCTACTTGAAAGGACGAAAAAGGCGTAAATAATGAAGTCAAATTTAAATGATCTTTTGAAGATTGCAGTCTACTATGTGATATTCAACCTAATACTTTTTCCAGCTTCAATAAGCCTTCATGAGTGGGGTCACTGGCTCTCGGCATATTGTTTAGGCTACCATAATGGGTATGTGACATATACGCCTGCAGGCGGATACTTCCATCCAAATCAGCCTTTAAAAAGCATCTACGATGGAATGATAATTGGAGTTTCAGGAGGCTTAACAGTTGCACTGATATTCACGGGTCTATACCTATTCCTGGATTGGGAGACGGATGAAGCTGAGAAATATGCATTGAGAAACTACATAATCCACCAAACGATATACGCATTTTTCGAAATGCTATATGGAGCGGGAATAATAAATGCAGACCTACTCATAATTGTAAGCGGAGTAATATATCCAATATGCCTATACACTTCACTAACAATACTATTCTACATACATGTAAAGAAGCATATACCGTAAAATTCACATATGATTTTTTATATGTGAAAATTCATATATGTATATTCCCGTATATGGAAATATTTATATAGGATTCTTCATACATGAATTTATGGATAAATTATGCCGAAGGGATATGTGAACATAACTGTTAATATGGAGGTATATGGGGAACTTGAAGAATTGAAGAATACATTGAAATACAAGTCGATGAGCGACGTAATAGCCCACCTATTGAGGACCTATGAAGACTACACCAATGCATTAACCACGATCATGGAAACCCTTGAAGAATTGAAAAAAGCTTTAATCCAACCAAGAACAGAAACAAACATGAGAGGTGGAAAACATGAATGAATGGTTATATGCAGCCATAGGAATACTTGGGGCAATTATAGGTGTGATCGTGCATTACGCCTATATCTTGTGGCAGCGACGTGACATAATTTCATGGACCTTGGACTATTGGGAGAAGGCTTGGAGCGATAGGAAAATAACCGTTGATGAAGCAATACAATTCATTGAGGGATTAATAGATAGACTTGGCTTAAAAGATAAAGTGATATTCCAACGTAAAACTGAAACTTCAACCCAAACATGAAGAATAAAATCCAAATATTCGGTTGGACATTGATGTTCACATCGCTAATTGCAATAGTAGTCCTATTTGCAATCTCACTAGCTAAGCTTCCATTTCTAGGCTTAGTTGAAATTGCACGCTACATTGTCGAGGTTGTAGCAGTCTTCATAATTCTGGTCTTGCTATTACTTGTTGGAATGCTATTAGCCCTAGCAACTGCTAGGCATAATGTGGAGTAAATGCAAATTGCACATGGGCCATTAGGCTTAATTGCCCTACCATAAAGCCAATGCATCCAGGCAAACTATCCTCAAACATAACCCGTAGGTTCAGGTCCTCCTCCAGTGGAAATAGTGGTTTGATCGTGCAATATAAATGTATCGTTTGGAGGACCTAAACTCAAGGTTCAGTCCACTATATTACCCCACCCCCCAATCTCCTATTTCCGGAAATGGTGGAAGGAAGGGTGGGGTAAATTTACATGATCATGCATATAAATTTAATGTAAAGTTTGCCCAGCAAACATTTCGAAAAATTTATTTGTAATTGCATTCATGAGTTTTATGGTGTGAAAAAATGTCAAACAAGGTTAAAGTCATTGGTGTACGAGTCTCGGAGGACTTATACCTCAAAGTTAAATCCATATGTGAAGCTCGTGGGGAGGATGTTAGCGACTTCGTTCGCAGAGCAATACTTAAGGAGCTTGCAATTTTAGGCTTCCTACCCGAAGAACAGAGGAAGGCACTTGGAATTCCGGAAAAGGTTTAGGTCCGCTTAAGTGTATCCGTAGAATCCCCTTTCACGCCTAATTTTACGCCATTGTTGGAATATTAACCCTTTAATGACGTTGGGCTTCATATACCATTTCGGGTATAGCTTGAATAGAGTGTATTCAACTGGATCCTTCTTGTAGATTGTGACTGTCACAATTCCAAAGCCTTCTTTAACTGAGAGGTAATCGAAGTATTTAGGCTTCCCATCCTCATCCCTAAAGTTTTCGTTGAGGAATCTCCATGCAAACCTCTTTTCCCCTTCTGGAACGTGGAATGTAAGCTTCTTCCTCAGCCTTTTAGGCATCATACAACCTTATATTCACGCTCCAAAATGTATTTCTCCCTCAACGTTAATTTATGGTCCTCACATATCCTGGAAACAATTATTGGCATCCTTGAGACAATGAGTTTTGAAGCTTCCTCAACGATCGTCCTGGAGGCATTTGAAACAGTTTCAACTGCCTCTCTAACCAGTTCCTTAGCCTTAGCCTTCCTAACAAGTTCACCTATTATTGATTTGCACTCCAAAATCAATTTACAGGTCCTCTCAATGAAGCATTTCAGATTCTCTCTATATACAGATAGTACTCCTGTATATAGAGATTCAAGTATCTTCCCTGGCTTATAATCATATAATTTCGGGTTTATATTCATGCTTTCCAATATTCTGAAAAGTCTAGCTCCATAGAGCCTGGCCAGCATCCTGGATAACACGTTGAAAATCCTCTTCTCAACTTCCTCCTCATCTTCCCCTCCTCTGAATATGACTGGCTCAACGAACCATCCTTCAATTTTAAATGGCCTAAGCCACCCTTTTACGCCAAGCTCTTTAACCCTCACCCTCTGTGCTTGAGTTGGCTTCCATGCATATATTATCAGCGTCCTACTGTCACATGGAACCCGCCTATTACTCTCCCTTCCAAGGACCTGCTTCACGGTTTCCTCGACAATTCCCTTGACATTGTCAAAACCCAATTCAGGCACGAATTTAGCTACGATCATGTGATGCTGCCTTTCCCCCCCACATTCAATTGTCGGTAGAAGGTGAACCGTCCAACAGTTATCATAATCGTAGTCCCAAACCTTCATCTTCCCCCCATAAACCTTCTCCTCAAGCCTCACCATGAACTTATTATGCTTCGCATTCCCAGTGGACTTGAAATCAGAAAAGCTTATATCTGAGTTCAAACAGTAACTCAACATGACCATCATCACCTCCACTTTTTCTGACCAATATTTGGGATGAAGAAAACAAATAAACTTTATCCTCAAAAATTTTCAAGTAAACACTCAAAATTCACAGTGATGAATGGGTTGTTGCTGATTAAATGATGAGCTGTGCAGTTGAGAGTTAAGGGTTAGGGGTTAGATGCAGATAGTATCTGTGAAACCCTGCTGAGATACTCCTTGAAGTATCTTACAGCTTCATCCATGCTTTTGCAACTCCACCTCCCAGGAGTTCTTGGGAAAGTCCATGCAGTGGAATCCCAACTGTCAATGTACCGTTTAACGTGGGGTAGGGCTTTGAGGGTTAAGCCGAATGCATGAATCCACGATCTAGGGAAGATCTTCCTCGCATACTTGCA
>NZ_JANGFQ010000015.1:0-25372 GCF_024707025.1 Candidatus Culexarchaeum yellowstonense | reverse complement strand
TATATGTGATTCAAAAATAGAGGGATGCGAAAAGGTAATTAGGTGGTTAAATCATTTAGATTTAGGGTTGATGGTGACCTCCAATTGTGTTCAAGATATATAACACGTTAACTTCACGTAAGGAGGTTTTTAAACCGCTAAATAGAAGTCTTGTGAGAATGTATGTTTGTGGACCAACAGTATACGATAAGACACATATAGGACATGCAAAGGCATACGTAGCCTTCGATGTTTTGAGGAGGTATTTGGAGTTTAAGGGTTACAATGTTCTAGAAGTGGTTAACATAACTGATATTGATGATAAGATAATTAGGAAATCCATTGAATTGAAAGTGGATTATAGGGAAATAGCAGACAAGTATTATAGGGATTTCATGGAGGCATGTGAAAAACTGAACATAAGGAGAGCACACATATATCCAAAGGCTACAGAACACATTGAAGACATGATAAATATAATTAAGGAGCTTATTGAGAAGGGGTATGCATATGAAGCTGATGGAAATGTATACTTCGATGTGAAGAAGTTCAAAGATTATGGTAAATTATCAAAGATAAATTTGGAGCAAGTGAAAACGCAAGAGGAGGGTGTTGGTAAGAGGAATCCACAAGACTTTGCATTATGGAAGAAGGCTAAACCAATGGAGCCATATTGGGATAGCCCATGGGGACCTGGGAGACCTGGATGGCACATAGAATGCTCAGCCATGTCTTCAAAGTACCTTGGAAAACAATTCGATATACATGGTGGTGGGGAAGATCTAATATTCCCACACCACGAAAATGAGATAGCGCAAAGTGAAGCATGCTTCAATAAGACACCATGGGTTAAATATTGGGTTCACGTTGGACTTCTAA
Organism: Candidatus Culexarchaeum yellowstonense; assembly: GCF_024707025.1. Taxonomy (NCBI): domain Archaea; kingdom Thermoproteati; phylum Candidatus Culexarchaeota; class Candidatus Culexarchaeia; order Candidatus Culexarchaeles; family Candidatus Culexarchaeaceae; genus Candidatus Culexarchaeum; species Candidatus Culexarchaeum yellowstonense. The sequence continues at coordinate 24,514 of NZ_JANGFQ010000015.1, read as the reverse complement.
TGATGGGGAAAGATAAAATGTCGAAATCATATGGGAATATAATTACGGTTGAGGAGATAACTGCAAAATACTCACCAATGAAGGTTAGATTCTACCTTATTAGTGGGCATTATAGAAGTCAAATGGTGTTTCAAGAAGAGAACCTTGAATCTGTGGGGGCAGCATACGAGAGAATATTGAATACGATATCAGCATTGAAGAGTATATCATCAGCAATGGACGTGAAGGTTAAGGAGGGCTCATTAAAGAGGGTTATGGATGTAGGTAGGATTAGGAGGAGATTCTTAGAAGCATTGGATGACGATTTAAATACACCAAAAGCCATAGCAGAAATACATTCACTAACCAACTTTGCCAACGATGAAATAATACCGAAAGAGGATTACTTGGCTGCAAGGGTAGCCCTAAAAGTTTATGAGGATGCATATAGGATACTTGGAGTTTTTAGGGAGACATTCGAAGAGGAGAGGGTAGGGGAGGATAAAAGGTTGTATGAACTAATAAACCTACTAGTAACAGTGAGGCAGATACATAGGAGTAGGAAAGATTGGGAGGTAGCGGATCTTATAGCAAGGGGTTTGAGAAGTCTTGGAATAGAGTTATCGGATCAAAGGGATAAAACTGTATGGTGGTTTAAGAGCACTTAACATTGAGAGACTCATACACTGCAGCTAATAAGATTGGCAGAATTATCGTGGCATCTCCATAAACAGTAACCTTTTTAGCTTCAGGCTTAACCTTACCCCAACTTACAGCCTCCCTAATCTGTGCACCACTCAAACTACCATCATATTCAAATGCAGTAGTCAAATATACCGCGTAATCTAAGCCACCCTTAAATTGATTCCACCATATAGTATGATGCTTCGATATTCCACCACCAATCATCAATGCACCAGTAACCTTACTATCAAAAATTATATCCGAAAGCTCCTTTTGATCCTTAAGGACATCAATATTAAACTTGTGGGATTGGGAATACATTAATAGGCTAGTTCCAAAACATGAATCCACAATTCCAGGAATGTATACTGGAACCCCCCTCAAATGCGCCTGTCTAAGGAATGAATTATCATCATTTAATCTAGCTCCAACTTCACTTAATAATTCCCTAACACCCCAAACAGACTTAACTTTAGTAAGTTCATCCAATAAATTCCAAGTAAACTTCTCAATTATAACACCATAAGAATCCTGTGGGATGAGGATGTTTCCAAGCCTAAATATGCCATGCTCCTTTAGGAATGCATCATCATAACTGAAATCACCATGATAATAACTACCACCAAGCGCTCTAGCCACATCATGATCAACAGAACCCCCAGTGGTTATAATTACATCAATAAACCCCTTCTCTATCAATTCAGATATAACCCCCCTAAGACCTGTAGCCAATAGATTAGCTGTGAAGGAGAGGAAGACTTTACAATCTTTATCACTAAACATTTCCATTAATATCTTATATGCATCATAAACAAATTTAGATGAGAATCCACCCATTAAACCATACATTTCAACAATATCCCTAGCACTCTTAGTCTTACAAACCCTAATATCCACAACCTTATCCCGCAATATATCCGACAATACCGACCCCTCAACCTAGAGGAAGCCCTCTACAGTAAACTTTGCCCGAAACCCTCCTAATAAAATTGCTACATGAAAAGCATACTAGGAATGGTGTTTCCTCACCGCGAATTGGGCATGACACAACCTCTCTACGCATACTTGAAATCATCTTAGAACCAACTGCACCCTTAATTTCATCCAAAACCTCTTGGGGGATCTTCAAAGCCTTCTCCACACGCTTAACATCAACAACATACCTAGCTTCACTCAATATTACAACACCAAAACATAATCTTCAAACAATGAGTAAATTAAGTTTGCTATACAAAAAGCTAATTTAACATTTAAATATGAAGTTGAGTTATAGTATGGTGGATTAAATGTGAGTGGGAAAACTTTACCAATAGACCTAGCATCAAAAGATTATCAAGCGGCAAAAAGATATGCAATACAAATGTACATGGAGGGAGTGGATATAGCATACAAAGTTGCACAACAATCAAAGGAGAAGTATGGCCTCAGCGAAATGGAATATATGGCAGTATTTGAGAAGTTATTAGATAAAGCATTCAGCCCACTAAAATACCTACTACAAGAGTACGAGCATTTACCAGAAGACATAAAAGCAATATTCAAAACAGAGGAGGAGAAAGAGATTGATAAGAGAATTACAGAACTTGTGTCAAAAAGGCTTTCAAAAATAATTGAAGAAGCAGAGAAGTTTGGTAAATCAAAGGGTTAATTCATCACAGTATTTAAAAATGTAAATTAATAACTCGGGTGAAAGAGGATATTAATAATTTGTCCTAAACTTAAAATTTGGGGGTAAAATAAAGCATCAAAACTTAATTGACATACTCACACCAGCACTAGCTATAATAATACTGGTAATGTTAAGGAGAGAATACATTTTAAACACTATATCAAGATATCCAATTGACAAGATAATCGGTATCAATTCCACTACGATAATTTCCATCATAACAATATCGGCATTAACGTTGACCATTGGAATAATTATTTGGGTTAAGAGTGGCGAGAAAATATTCATAGGCTTTGATGGTATAAAGCCAGTTTACATAGACATTTCAGGGAATAAGCACATAGTCATATTCGGAATGACTGGAAGTGGAAAAACTGAAACTGCAAAAAGGATTTTAAAGGGGAGTAAGAAGGGGAAGCTTATAATAGATTGGTCAGGAGAATATTTAGATTACAAATCTGTGGAGCCATCGGAATTGAAAATAAATTTGAAGCAGGAAGATGTCATAGATGCCATTATAAGCACATTCCAATTAACCATACCCCAACAAACCCTACTAATAGAGGCTGTAAAGAGGGGTGGGGGAAGCTTAAGAGACGTCATAAACGATGTGAAGGAGATCGAATGCGAAAGTGATTCTGGAAGGGAAGTTAGAGATGCATTACTGAGAAGACTATCAATACTGGAAAAGTTAAACTTATTCAATGGATCTAGAGATTTAATGGAAATTGAAGCTATAGACCTATCCAAAATGGCTTTTGAAGCAAAGAAACTTGCCTCAAACATAATACTAAAATCATTCTACAACAACCCAAAACCAAGAATACTAGTGATAGAAGAAGCTCAAAACATCATGCCCAGAAATCAAAATCCAGATAGCATAAACACATTGGAATTAATAATAAATGAACTTAGAAAGCATGGTGTAAATGTTATATTAATAGCTCAAACACCAAGCCAAATATCCACAGTATACAGAAACGCAGAATACATAATTCTACACAAAATGAGACTAACACATTACGAGATACAAGAACTTGGATTAAAACCGGAAGATGCTGAAGCCATATCAAAACTGGATGTGGGGGAATGTATAATTTTAAGTGGAGGAAGTAAGAGGAAGGTAAAAGTGAAGACTGCTAAGAGGGAGATTAAAAAAGTAGTTAAAGTGATGGAAACAACCAATTGCAAAGAAGACATTAAGGTAGAGGAATCTGGAAATGAAAATAATAGTTCGAGTGAGAAGAAATGGGACTACGATGATATCATGATTAAGTTAATGGAAATCGAGGGAAATTACAAGAAGTTAATGGATAGGATAAGGGGGATTGAAAGTGTTAAAATAGCGGAGAATCCTATAAAACTGGGGGAATTCATAGATAGAACGGAAGATAATATTAGGAAAACAAACCTTGCAGTAAACATACTAAAAGACAAATTGACATTAATGGAGGAAGAATTGGAAAAGAAGATTATTGAAGCAAAGCAAATTAATGGGAAAATTGAAAAACTGGAAAAACAAACAGCCATGAATACCAACAAAATCATCGAACTGGAAAAGAGGATAACGGATATTATAATGAAGATGAGAGATTTTGAAGAATGGGTTAAGGAGGCACTATCAAAAATTGAGTACAAACAATGAATACAAGAAATACTTCCCATACAAGGAATTCAGGTATGGGCAACTGGAAGCTATAAGGGAAGCTGCAGAAATAGTGACACTTAAAGGGCACTTAATATTGAGAGCACCATCTGGATTTGGTAAAACGATAACCATGCTCACAGCCATACTACCAATACTTGAAAGGGAATCTGATAGCAAATTAATGTGGCTTTGTAGAACAAGTAGAGAGAATAATAGGGTTATAGAGGAATTGAAGAAGATCAATGATATTCCAGGAAGCATAAATGGGATGGTCATAGAGGCTAGAGCAAAACTCTGCATAAAAGATGTGGATCGGGATTTAAAGAAAGATCATGAGGCATTCTCAATATTATGCTCAGAATTGAAGAGGCAAGGTAAATGTGAATACCATAATAAATTGAAGATTGAAAGGGTGAAACTACCACAGATATGTGGGGTTAGAGAACTCATGGAAATATGTGAAGAGAATGAAGTATGCCCATATGAAGTTGCAAAGAGGAGGATACCTAACTCAAGAATAGTGGTAGCAAATTACAACTACATTTTAATACCCCAAATACTTAAAACCCTAAACACAAAACTGGATAATTCAATATTAGTGGTGGATGAAGCGCATAACCTACCAGAAGTTGCAACTGAAATGGAAGTTGAGAAGGTAACTGTGAGAGGATTAGATGAAACATCACTTGAAATGATGAGGGAGGGGGTAGAGGAATACAAATGGATAATTGATGAAATGCTAAAGGTTATGGAGAAGAGTGGAGAGGATAGAGTTGTGGATAAAATTTACTTGAAAAATATTCTTGAGGAGAAATGTGGTAGTCTAAGTCAATTGGCATCAACACTAATTAAAATTGGAGATAATGTGAGACGTAGAATAGCAAGAAGTGGGGGGAAACCAGTATCACACATACATCACTTGGGAAGATTTCTAATGAAGTTACATGAAACTTTAGGTAAAGATGAATACGAATTATTCTCTGGAAATGGTGAAATGTGGATAGAATGCTTCGACCCATCAAACATAGTGAAGAGAATGTACAAAATGTTTAGAGCCACAATAAGCATGTCTGGAACAATCAATGAAAATTACGGTGAATTAGTGGGATTAGAGAATTACAGATACATAGAGGTAAGCTACATTGAGAAAGGAAATATCCTTCCAATACTAGTTCCAAATGTAACCACAGATTATGATATGAGGGGGCCTAAAATGTACCAGAAGATATGCGAGTACATATCCATAGTTGCGGAAAACATCAACACCGGGATAGGCGTATTCACAGCATCATACGAAGTGTTGGAGGGACTATTAAATGCAGGTATAAGAAGCATTAGGAAGCCAATGTACATAGAAAGCCGAAATGAAAGCCCTAAGATAAATGAGTGGAAAATAGAGGAGTATAAGAGGATGGCAAAAACTGGCGGCGCAGTATACGTTGGAGTATGTGGTGGAAGAGCAAGTGAAGGGGAGGATTTTCCGGGGGAGGAAATGGACATAGTACTACTAGTTGGAATACCATTCCCAGAACCATCAATAAGAATGCGGAAGAGGAATGAATACTATGAGAAGAGATTTGGGGAGAATGGTAGCTTATACAGCTACATTATACCATCAATATGGAAAGCTTCACAAGCAGCGGGTAGAGTTATAAGGGGACCTGAAGATAGGGGTGCAATAATATATTTAGATGAAAGATACAAGAGATACATTAAACTACTACCAGAATGGCTGAGACCAAGGAAAATTGTGAGGGAACCAGAACAATTGAAGGAAGAGTTGACACTATTCTTTACATAGGACAACACATATAAATGTGTTGAATGACGTATATGCTATTGGATGATTAATGAAGAATGTAGAGGAAGAAGGTATAATAGAAATTTTAACTGCAAATCAAGAGAGATTTAGAATAAAATTACTGAGAGCAGTAGCCCCATTTACAGTATCACAGATAATGAGGAAACTCCCATTGAAATCCACAATAATTGTACATGAAGGTAAAATGTATATACCATTGGATGTGGATGCTAAGATGGATAAAACAGTGAGGAGGGCTGTGAGGGGGGACGTAACATACTCCACCATAAGCAAATCAATGATAATATACATGAAGGATTCAGAAATCCAAAAACCTGAAATAAAATTGGGGCAAGCATTAGACATTGAAGGATTAAGTAAGATTAAGAGTGGTACAAGCATAATACTGAAGGGTGAATATAAATGATGATTTACATAGCTGGGATGAGGGATTTAAGCTTAATAGACTACCCAAGACATCCATGTATCGTTATATGGTTCCAAGGATGCAATTTCCGATGCCAATACTGCTACAACTACGAGCTATGGGAATGGAAAGCGGAAAACATGATGAAAATAGATGAACTAATGAGGAGATTGGAGGAAGCAAGCAGATGGGTTGAAGCATGCAAGATAACTGGTGGAGAACCAACACTACAACCAGAAGCATTGGAAATTATTGGTGAAAAATGTAGGGAAATTGGGTTAAAATTTGGGATAGATACCAATGGGATAAACCCAAAATCGATACAACAATTAGCTAGCAAAAGATTGCTGAATCATGTGGCAATAGATTTGAAAGCCCCACTAAACGTAGAGGACTATAGTAAGCTGACCAATACAAATGTAACTGAAAGTGATATAGAAAACATAAGGAAATCGATAAAATTAGCCTTAGAAGAAGATAGTATAGAAAACGTTGAAATAAGGATACCGATAGTAAGGGGATTTAATGATGACCCAAGCAAGACTATTGAAATGAAGAAGGATCTAATAGACATTGGCTACCTTAAAGCCATAGAGGAGGGGAAGGATGTAAGCATAGAGTTGCTGGAAGTAATGCATGAAGTTGCTGCAAACAAAAACTTGAGATTACAGAAGAATCTAACGGTAGAGGAGATTGTGAAGTTTGGTGAATTGCTGAACTTACCAAAAATCTATATTAGGCATAGGAGTTTAGGTTTAAGGGAAAGTTTAGCAAACGCTAAGAGGATGATTAAAGTTTAATTCTATATCTATCCTTCAACTCCTGCTTCTTAGCCATATTCCATCCACTAACATCTTGATAATATCCGGTAACCCTACTCCACCACTTAACATTTGATGAACCGCAATTCGGGCATCTATCATTGAGTAGAGGTGATACTGTGGCACAATCGTTGCATATGGTTAGATCTTTCGTGTAAGCGAAATACCCTATCTGAGTTTCAGTGGCGATTTTCTTAGTGACCTTGAATAAGGCTTCAGCATCTGGATAAGCTTCCCCAAGCCAAATATGAAATATGTTTCCACCAGATAGTAGTGGGAAGAACTTATGCTCAATATCTATCTTCTTAGCTAAAGGAATATTTGCACCAACATAAACATGTGTGCCATTACTATAGTATACGGGGACATCCCTCTCGCCGGAATCAAGCATCTTACGGGCAACTTCCAAATCCCCCTTAACAACCTTCTTAGCCATATCTGAAAATTCTGGTGAAATTAAATCTGCAACTGCAAGTCTCTGTGCACAACTCTCAGCAGGGGTTCTAGCCAATGCAATCTTATAATTAAGCTTAGATTGCAATTCATCCCTATATTTACGCATAGCTAAGATAACTTTAACCAAGATTTTTACAGCTTCATTAGATTCATGCAATTGATATCCAGTATGCCACTGTGCCATCTCATTACCCCCAACCAACCCTATCACAAAAACAAGATTATTGAAGTCGACGGCTGGGGGGCCTCTACGCCCAGTCTTCAAATCCAATGGTCGTTGTGTGGCGAATGGTAAACGTCCATTCTTAATCATAATATCCATCCACTTCAATTTAGCTTTAAATACATCGAAAGCTAGATCCATTAATCTATAAACCTCTTCAATGAGCTTATCATCATCACCCTTAGCTCTATAAGCAGCTCTTGGGAGATTTAAGCTTACCACTTGCCAAGCACCCATACTGAAGTGTTTGCCATCAACGAAATACATTTTATCATTAAACAATGGATCACTATCAGGAGTTTCAGTGAATGAGTATGCACAACACTGATAGCATGAAACACCCTTCCCATACCCCCTATATGGTGGTAAAGCATTATCAAAGTATGGGGAGCCAAACTTGGAAACAACCTTATGCACCAGCATCCACTCATCATAATACTCATCCTTGAAAGCTTCAGGGGTTATATATGTTTCAAGCTTTGGGAAGTTGAAGGGTTTACCCCAATAATCACCTTTCAAAGCAACTTCATATATAGCTCTAAAGAACATTCTAGCCTCATCCTCAAAGCTACCATAAGTGTCTTCTCCAACCATCCCCCTATACACAACAGGCTTATCACGCCAAATCTCTGGAATTGTTGGGGAGAGTTGAATGTTGGAGAAGACGAGTTGTCCACCCCTAGCAACGTAACATTGAGTTAACTCATAAAACATCATTTGAGCCAACTGCTTAATCTCGTCGTAGGATAAACCCTCCATAAATGGAGCTAAAAACACATTATAATTGTAGAATCCTTGACCACCAGCAAAGTTTGTTTGAGCTGCAGCTAAAACCTTAACGGAATGGAGTATTGCAACTTCAGGATGCTTTGCAGGTCCAGCTACACTGGTTTTGAAGCCAGTTCCATCTGGCATTAATCCATAGTATAGGAAGTATCTCAAATCATGATCTTGACAGAATGGTCTAGTCCCAAAATACTCTAAATCGTGTATATGTATGTCGCCACGTAGATGGGCATCAGCTATATGTATTGGAAGTAGAAGTAGATACTGCTCCTTAGAAAGCTTATCAGCCTTCTTCTTATGGGAAGTCTCAGGGTTTGGTTGGAGGTTAGCATTCTCCTTAGCTTCAAATCCAAGTCCAATATCAATTAGATAAGCATCATAAACTGGCGCTCCAACCCTAGTTAAAACATTCCTATAAACTATGTATGCAGGCTTATTATTAGACCATTCCAGAAGAATATTGTTTACAACCTCCCTAATTAGCGGAGCACTAACGAAGAATCCCCCCATACGCTTAATTCTACGTTCAGCCTCCAAAGCTATGGCTTCAGCTTCACTTCTACTTATTGCTGGAATTCCGAAGAATTCCTCAGCCAATCTAGTTTCATTTAGAAGTTGCTTTACAATCTTAGATCTATCCCAAGGCTCAAAATATCCACTACTAGTTCTAACAAGTATTGTTTCATTATTACCATTATCCTTCTTGAAATTTCCTAAGGATTTATCCATCCAACCATTATATCCATTAAGCCAATCCACCATAATTCAACACCTCCCCAAAATCTTTAAAATAAAATCCCTCTTCAAACTTGAAGATTCGAAAAGGTCATTTACGAAGTAATATTTACCATTAACCTCAAGTATTGGGACGGAAGTTGCAAAAACATTGTTCATTATCAGTTCAGTCATAACATCTATATCTGAAACATCCCTCTCAACATATTCAACCCCAATACTCGCTAAGAAATTCTTTAACGCTAAACATAGTGGACAATTAGGAGCTGTATATACCTTTACAGTCAACATACATCAATATATTTAAACTAACTACTCTAAAAGTTTAGTGTTTTTAATATTGTTTAAACATGCACCATAGGGTTTGGTGAGACATGATAATCTTGAAATTTAATTAAACGTTTAAAGGGGGGTTCACGTTTAGAGAGGTTTAAAAACTATTTAATAGAATAACCATTGTGGAGTCATGGAAAAACATAGTTATAATTTGAGGGGAAACTTGTAAAGCGAGCAAAAAATTTGGGTTAACTGATTTTCAGAAAACTGGGTTTTTCCTTCAATCTAATTATGGGAACTGCAATCCACCCTGGTTGCACACCATTAGAAGTCTTAATGAATTCACCGGATTCTTCGCTTCTCACTAAGAGATATTTCCCATCAATTGGGGTTTTACTCTCATAGTAATAGAAAACTGGAACACCATACCACTTGTAATAATCCCTATATATGGCTATGACCCCAATGTAATTTAAACCATTATATTCAAAATGCAGTGCATAGGCAGGTTGACCTAAACCAGCAATGGAAGCCATAAACCTAGCCAGATCCTCTAAACCCTCCACTTGCATGGGTATTGGTGGGGGAATTTCCTCCAAACTCATCTAATACACCAATAACTATGAAGATTTTGGCTATATTAATGTTTCCCAAGGGAATCCATGACGAATCGCTTAATTATCTCCACACCCCTCCTTATTTCATCAATGGATGTAGCATAGGAAAGCCTTAAATGTCCCTCTCCACCAGATCCGAAGGCACTCCCCGGAACCGTTACAACACCATAATCTAAAAGTTTATCTGCAAGTTCAATGGAGTTGGATGATATTTTGGATAGATCTGGAAATACGTAGAATGCCCCCCTTGGAGTTGGACACCTTATACCCTCAATGGAATTCAATTCCCTAACTAGTAAACGCCTCCTATTATCATATTCTTTAACCATTAGATCAACGCAACTCTGATCCCCCAATAACGCTACAACACCAGCATATTGAACAAAGGATGAGGGACATGTGGTTATGTTCTGCTGTATTTTATCCATACCATCAATGACTTCTTTAGGGGCTATTGTGAAGCCAAGCCTCCACCCAGTCATAGCGTAAGCCTTAGAGAAACCATCAACAACCACCAATCTATCCCTCAACTCATTGAAGCACAGCATCGTAAAGGGTTTCTCGCCATCGTAAACCAACATCCTATAAATTTCATCAGACACCACGTATAAGTCATGATCTACAGCTAAATCAGATATAACCTTCAATTCATCTCTACCCAGAACACCCCCGGTGGGATTATTTGGAGAACAGAAGAGGATAACCTTACTCTTACCTGTTATGGCCCTCTTTAAAGCTTCTTCATTAAGTTTAAAGGAATCACCACAATTAACTTCAACAACCCTCCCACCAGCAGACTCCACACATTGCCAATATGTTGGCCATGCAGGGGTTAGAAGTATAACTTCATCACCAGAATCAACAAGGCATTGTATAGCTGCATATAATGAAAATTTGGAGCCAGGAGTAACTATAACTTCACTATTTGGATTCACATCCACATGGAAATACTGCTTATAGTATTTGGATATGGCTTCTCTAAGCTCAATTATACCCTTAGAAGATGTGTAATGTGTAAACCCCTTCTCTAAAGCTTCAATACATGCCTTCTTAATATGAGCTGGAGTATCGAAATCAGGTTCACCTATACTTAGATCAACAAGCTTCTTACCTTGAGCTTTAAGCTTCCTAGCCTTCTCGCCAACACTTAGAGTTGGTGATGGCTGTAGGGCAGTTATCCTTGATGCAAGTTTCCTCAAGAATACCACTGGATAATGTTTTGATGAAAATATCTTTTAAAAGTTTCTAAAATAAAGAATGGGATTAATTAATTTACCCAGCACTATATGTCAATCACTTCCTAACCAGCGTTATCTCCATTGTAGAAACCCTTCTAGCCTGATCCCCCTGACCCACGGTTTCAGAGCCTATGGTTATATTCTTGACCTCCACTTGTCCAGGTAGAAACCTATTTTTAACTATTTGTGCAACGTCGACAGCCTTACTTATAGCTCTACCACGCGCCTTTATAACAACTTCATCCGCACCTTGATTGAATTGCACTAGCGCCGCTAAAACATAGTTCATAGCCCCCTTCTTCCCTATTAATACGACATTGCTTTGCTGTCCAGCCATTAAAATCCCTCCAACACTCACTAATAATGAGCCTAAAATAGGTTAAAGATAATTTTATTTAAATTTTACTCAAATATTGATTGCTCCATACTCTTAATGAATTCCCTAGCTTTCTCAAAAACCTTAATACCCTTATCTGTAACCCTATAATAGGATGTGCCGCCACTACTAAACTTCTCCAGCAAACCCTCCCTCACCATCCTATATATCACTGCATAAACTGTTATTGTTGATGGATTAAAATTGAACTTCTCAGATATGGCTTTCTTAATGGCATAACCATACATTGGTTCAGAACGTAAAACGCTAATTATGTAGAGCCAAAGATTCTCCTTAGTCAATTTCCTAACAAGCCTCTCATAAGCCAAGGGGACACCATTAAAATACACTATTTATTTACAGAAATATTTTATGCAAAACATTTTAGAGTTATGAATGTGAAAATTAATTGAAGGTGGAAAATTGAGTGAAGAAGATAAGGAGAGGGAGAAGCTAAAAAGCTTATTAAAGGAGAAGATAGATCAACTTAGCAAGGAAGTGGAAATACTTAAGATGTGCCTAGAAATATTGAGTGAAAAGCCCACAGCAGCCCAGCAAAAACTAAGCGAAACAAAAGTGGAGGTTAAAGTTGAGAAACCAGTACAGAAGGCAAAAACCCCTGAAAGGAAGCTCTTAACAAGTATAAGTGAGGGGGGAGAAAACATTGCAAACATATATGTGGAGGAGGACAAGATAATAGTGGTTCCCGGGAAGAACGTGAAGGTTGATGTGAACTCAAGAGACTTCAAAGACTTCTTCGTAAAGAAGGTTTTATTCGGTTTGAAGAAGGAGAAGCCTTCAATATCATATGAAGTTAAGGATGTAAATGGAACTTTAAAGGAAGTTATAATAAAGAATGTTACTGAAGAGAGGGATGTAAAGAGGATTGAGGGAGCTGTGAAATGGACTTTCAGTAGATTTATATCTAAGCCTTAAACCAGTTGAAGGAAATGTAGGTAACCTCATTGGTGGCTGGATTTATCATTGCAATAATGAAATTCTTCTTAACACTATGGGAAAGCCTCCCAGCACGAACAATATCCACTGGATCAAGCTTCTCATTCATTGGAAGAACCTCAACTAAGAATGGTGCATGATCAATTCCAGGTCCATGAACATAAACTGCAAAATCAGCTCCAAACTTCATACCAGACCTAACCACATACCCCTTACTCCTCAAATCACAATAAACGGTGTAGAGTTCATTAAACAACTTATGTTTACTTTTAACAATGGATAAAACTTCACTTCTACTAAGAACCTTATCACCATCAACTATTGATATAACCCCCTTATCGAGGAGGTATAATGCCTCTATTGGCGATAATACTAGGGGGGAATTGAAGTTTAAATCCTTAGGTTTCCTAACCTTAATTGGCATACCATAAAATCCATTGGCATAAAGCCACCTACTGGCTTCAAAATCCCAAACCACAAAGTTTCCTCCAACCCATTCAACCACTATTGGCTTGGAGGGGGTTGCCATAACACATATTTACCTCCACTTACACTTAACACATTAGCAAAGTAAAAAAGGTTATGGGATGTAAGCGTCATGCCGAGGAAGAGCATAATTAATAGAAGCATGCTAATGGTTATTGCATCGTACTGTGTGGGATTGCTAATTGTACTGGCATTGATAAACTATGCTGGATTCAGCAATGTCATCGGGAATATTGTGAACAAAATATCACTTCAACTATTCATAGTAACATTCCTACTCGACTTAACTGGGCTAATATTATATGCATCAATATGGTACACGCTAATATTGGGAAGTGGGGCCAAAATAAGCTTTAGAACCGCAGTAACATCAACTTGGGCAAGCATATTCATAGTATACCTAAGCCCAACGGGAGTTGCAATGGAGGTATTAAAGCTTATCCTAACCAATAAAGATGGAAAAGTGCCAATAGGTAGGGGGATGGCTGCACTAACCATGCAAAGAATAATATACTCCATAAGCTTCATTATGATAGCAACATCAAGCTACCTAATAGTGCAATACAGATATATGATAATAGGGGAGATGATTGGGAGAATAATTACTGCTTTACTAGCAATATCCATAGGAACAGTAATAGCCCTACTGATACTTGGAGAAAAGACTGAATGGATAGAGAAAATTATAAGCAAAGTATATGAAAGATATAGAGCCAACATAGAAAAGATGCTTTCAAAATACAATCCCACAGACATCATGAACTCAGTATCATCAACCCTAAATGATTTCAAAGAATCATTCACGAAGTTGAAGTTGAATATATGGCATCTATTAATAGCCTTCACACTTACAACAATCAATTGGATGACCAACGTAGCAATACTATATGTGGTACTACTCTCACTTGGATATAAAGTGTCAATATGGATTTTAATGGTAATAATGGTTGCATGCGAATTCGTTCAAATGACCCCAGTAGCCATACCTGGAATGCTTGGAGTAATAGAAACTGTGATAACCATGGCACTACAAGCATTTGGAGTACCATTGGATGTTGCAGCCACAGCTTCAGTATTGACGAGATTAGCAACATTCTGGTTCGATCTACCAGTAACTGCAATGGCAGCATCCTACTATGGTGTAAAATACCTATTGAAGGGGATGTCTAAGGAGGCGAATTAAGCTTCCAATACAACACCACTCAAAGCCCTATCTGAAACAACCTTCACAACTTTAACTTTAACCACTTTACCAATAAATTTTGATGCAAAATTTTGATTCTCAATGAATATTACTGGGCCATGCATGAATGGATAAGCCACAACCCCCCTACCACCTGGAAACGCTTCAACAATAAATGCATCCAAAACCAATCCAACCCACTTACCCTTCAACTTCGAATTCAATTCATTAGCCTTACTGGCAATTATCCTACTAGCCTCATCACTGAAGCTTGGTGGAGCTTTAGGGAAATCTGCAAATGCCGACATGGGTAGTGGCGTAAAGCGATACAACGTTATCTTCTCAGCACCAGCCTTAACAGCCTCATCCATAACCCTTGAAGTTTCAATTGCCACATTAACATCTTGTCCAGGTAGGCCGTGAATGAAATATGCATATGGAATTAAGCCATGTCTCCTAAGAATTTTAATGGCCTTCAAAGCTTGATGTGGGGTTGAGGGTCTTCCAAGAGCTATGGAATGAGATTCACTACCAGTTTCAACGCCAATGCTAACTGGGGTTCCATGAAGATATTTACCTAAAACCCTAGCCACAGACTCATCTACAAGGGATGGCTTAACATTCTCTATTGATATGAAAAGCTTTAACCCAAACTCCTTCTCTAAACCCTTAACCCTATCTAGGAGCTCCTCAATGGCATCAATGTTTGGTGGAGGATTGGAGGGGTCTGTGAGGGGTTCAGGTTCCACAAGTAAATCCCTACCATAATCTAGGAAGTCTGAAGCGCCCAAAATGAACCTTCTACAACCAGCTTCAATTAAACCCTTAATCTCATCCACTATGGATTCAATGGATCTACTTCTAGATGGGCCGAATAGGCTTGGGACTGAGCAATATCCACAGCCTGGAGGTATGTTTAGGGGGCAGTAATATCTATTGCTTAAGGGGCCAGTGTAGCATTTACCACAATCATTACATTTACGTCCATCTGGAAGCTGAATCTTTGCTCGTTTAAAGTTGCTGCAACCTCTAACGGCTTCCACATATATCCTACATGCATAGTATCCCCAATAATTCCTAATCACCTTAACGGATGGTTTGAAGGAGTTTAATTCAATTCTAGACATGAATGGTCTTAGGGGGTTGACAACAATCTCTGAGCCAACCCTATAAGCTAAACCACTAATATTTTTAAGGAAATCCATGTCACCACTAGATTTGAGTTTATTGAGGAATTCAGATAGCGATTTCTCAGCTTCACCTATAAATGCAATGTCAAATTCAGCTTTAATTAAAGCTTCATAGGGATCTGAGGCTATTGGACCACCAATGACAGTTAAACCGTCACTAACCCTACTCCAAAGCCTCCTAATCCTACGAACAGTGGGTATATCCACACTCATTGCGCTTACCATTAAAATATCAAACCCATTTAGTAATGATGGATTTCTGAGGACGCTATAGTATGGCTTCAAATCGAATTCGAATCCAAGCTTCTCCAAAACTCCAGCTACAGTTCTAGGGCCACATCCAATGACATCTATGGTTGCATGTCTACCCTCAGAGCCTGAGCCTACAGCATCAACAATGATTATCTTCATAGCCAATTACACAATCACTTCAATGGGCGTCTAATGGTAGCTATGGAATTGTCGGCAATACCAAGAGAAGCCATTTGAGCTGGATTAGCCCAAACTTCCCTCTCAGGAACCTTATCATCAGCTACAACCGTTAACACACATTTACGCTTACCAGCAATAACAACTTCAATTTTATCTGTAATTTGAAGCTGCTTCATCATGGAACTATTCATCTTAGCCATCCCTTCATCGACACCTTCAATACGCCTTATCCGCAACCTCCTCTCAGGAACCTTAGACATATGGCATCAACCAATAATATGATGATTCATTGGATATTATAAATGTTGATGTTCACTTGAATGGTGTTCCAAGATCATCAAATGAAAGCTTATAATTGAAGTATTTATGAAGTTTGAGTGGCAAATCATCTATGGGGGATCTAACTTGCCTCCATGAATCCCTATCCCTCAAAGTAACAGTATTATCATTGAGAGACTGATAATCAATGGTTATGGCTATTGGAACCCCTATTTCATCAGCCCTAGCATACCTCCTACCAATAGACCCGGAATCATCATAATCAACAGTGAAACCTTCATCCAAAAGCATACGATAAACCTTCAATGCAAATTCTGGGAGGCCATCCTTAGATACCAATGGTAAAACAATCAACTGTATTGGAGCAATATCCCTTGGGAGGGATAAAACCGTTCTACCACCCTTCTCACCATAAGCATACTCAAGAGTTGCATAAACTATTCTATCAGCTCCAAAGGATGGTTCAACCACATGTGGTAAGATATGTTTACCCTTAACCTCCACATCTTCAACGAGGACATCGAAATCATCCTTAAATAATTTTATACCACCAACCTCAATGAATCCTTCACGTTTAAATGCCACTTCCAATATCGATGGATCTATGGATTTAAGTATGCCATCAGCCTTCTCACCAAGCTTCCCCCTTATAACATCGATTTTAGGAACATACTTAGTTACACGTTCAATCCTAGGACTATCAAATTGCTTATAAACCCTCAAATCCACACCACTAAACACCATATGTCTACCAAGATCGTAATCTGTCCTATAAGCATAACCAGCAATTTCAACATACCCCCACCTCTCCAACTTAACAACTTGATCAAAAGTTTGAGCAGAATAGTGAGCTCTCTCCTGTGGAGGTTTATCTATGAAGAATTGGGAGTTGAAGGGTATACCGAGGGATTCAGCAAACCTCCTACCCAAAACCATGAAGTAAGCTTGCCACTCATTGGATATCATACCCTTATCAACAGCTTCACCAGCTGAGATAGTTATGGGCTCAAAAACCTTTGAAGTAGCTTGGGATTGTGGAACTATCCTCAAAAGCTCATTTCTACATTCATTGAAGAAGGGGCATTTCGGATCTTCAGGATCAAAGAAGAATTCAACCTCCATTATGGTGAACTCCCTAAGCCTTATAGGCCCCTGCCTAGGGGAAATTTCATTCCTCAAAACACGTCCAATTTGAGCTATACCTATTGGTAGTTTCCCCCTACAAGCCTCATATACACGTTTAAATGCTAGAAACATTCCCTGAGCAGCTTCAGGTCTACAGTAACCAACATCCTCACTATATGGTCCAATGGTGGTTTTGAATAGTAAACTGAAATTTTTAACATCGCTCAATTTCCCACCACACTCTGGACACCTTAACCCCCTCTCAGAAATTATA
This sequence comes from Candidatus Culexarchaeum yellowstonense, assembly GCF_024707025.1. Taxonomy (NCBI): domain Archaea; kingdom Thermoproteati; phylum Candidatus Culexarchaeota; class Candidatus Culexarchaeia; order Candidatus Culexarchaeles; family Candidatus Culexarchaeaceae; genus Candidatus Culexarchaeum; species Candidatus Culexarchaeum yellowstonense. The sequence goes on along the minus strand of NZ_JANGFQ010000015.1, from coordinate 6,852 downwards.
TTATTCAATTCATCTTTAGATAGAGATTCAACGCCACCAATCCCAGTCAACTGCTCCACAAGGTGATCAGCCCTATACTTCCTACCACAAGATAGACACTCCACGAGGTAGTCTGTGAAGTGTTCAACATGCCCCGAAGCCTCCAAAACTCTACTTGGAAGTACGATTGGAGTTTCAATTTCAAAAATTAAGCCAGCATGCCTATGAATGAAAAACTGCCTCCACTTATTCTCAATCCTATGCTTCATCAATGTTCCAAGGGGGCCGAAGTCTATGAACCCCCTCACACCACCATAAATTTCCATGGAAGGCCAGAGGAATCCTCTCCTCCTAGAAAACTCCATTAAACGCTCATACCTATCCATAGCAATCCCAACAAAAGTAAAAAGATGGGCAAATACATTAAAATATTTCTCACAACTGACGGTAAACAATTTTAAATCATACAACATTATAATTCAACAGTGTCACATATGGAGTGGTTGAAGTACCACTTAAGCGATGAGGGAAAATACTTCAATGGAAAACAATGCGAAATAAGTGAAGCGGAATTCATATTATTCGGTGCACCAATAGACTCCACATCAACATATAGAGCTGGATCTAGGGAAGCCCCTCCAATGATAAGACTTGCATCACTAAACGTGGAGACATACAGCTTCAGAACTGAAATGGATGCATTGGATTTAAAGATTCACGATGCAGGCGATATACCCCAAACACCAAACATAAATGAAGCTTTAAACAGAATCTCAGAAATTGTAAGTGAAATTGTGAAGATGGGGAAGAAGCCAATAATGATAGGAGGTGAACACACAGTAACCTATGGAGCCGTAAAAGCATTGAAGAAGCCAATCATAATATTCGATGCACACATGGACTTAAGAGATGAATATCCATATGGTGTAAAGATGAGTCACGCCACAGTCTCAAGGAGGATAACTGATGAAATTGGAGCGGAAAATGTATTCATAATTGGCGTGAGAGCCACATGTAAAGATGAAATTGAATATGCAAGAAGGGTTGGATTAAAGTATAAAACATCATTGGAGGTAATGGAAAACTCAGCGAAAGATTTGATGAAGGAGATTAAGTTGAATGGAAATGATGTATGGATATCAATAGACATGGATGCACTAGACCCATCAATAGCCCCAGGAGTTGGAAACCCGGAACCTGAAGGGATATCCGTAACAAAACTCCTAGACATACTACAATGGATAGCTATGAAAAAGAAGGTTATTGGATTCGATCTAGTTGAAGTATCCCCACCATACGATAATGGGATAACATCAATAACAGCTGCAAAAATAATACTTGAATTGGCATGCATGATAAGTAAATGGAAAACTAAAGTTTAATCCTCTTAACTATTGGAGATCTAACCTTATAGAAAACCCTATAACCACACATTGGACAACGCATTCCTGGAACAGCCTCAAAATCCTTCATACCACCAATAATGTAACCACATCTACCACAACGATAAGGCATAAATTATCAATGTAGGTTGACCCCAACATAAATATATACTTTACCGCCATTACAATTTCCAGATGGAAATACAAACACTTATAAGATGGAAATAAACTAAATATTAACTGATAAGGAGGAAGATATGTCCAAGAGTCAAATATGCCCCATATGCGGTTTACCAAAAGACCTATGCGTATGTCAATCAATAGCTAAGGAGCAACAAGTAATAAAGATTAAGCTTGAAACAAGGAAGTGGGGTAGGGAAGTAACAATAATAAATGGGATAAATGATAAAGATGTAAATATACATCAAGTGGTAAGCGTACTAAAGAGTAGATTGGCATGTGGAGGAACTGCAAAGGAGGGGAGAATAGAATTACAAGGGGATCATAGACAAAGAGCGAAGGAGATACTTATAGAATTGGGATTCCCAAAAGAAAATATCGAAGTGGAATAAGGAAAACACAAATATAAAATTGAATTAAAGGAGTACTGATGCATGATCAAACCAAGAATAAAATTAGCCATGAATGTTAACAGTAAAATTTGGATTAACATTTAAAACCAAGTCTATAATATTAACTTATATTGGGTGATGAAGGGGTGAGCACAGTAACGAAATTTGCAAGGGTTGGAGCACACAGTCATATAAAAGGCTTGGGATTAAAAGATGGAAAAGCCCTCCCAAAAGCCGATGGAATGATTGGACAGTTAAAGGCAAGGGAAGCTGCTGGAATAATTGTGGAATTAATAAAGCAGGGGAAGATGGCTGGGAGAGCCATATTACTTGCAGGCCCCCCTGGAACTGGGAAGACGGCAGTAGCAATAGCCATAGCAAAGGAGCTTGGTGAAGACGTACCATTCATAGCAATATCAGGCTCAGAAATATACTCCAGCGAGCTTAAGAAGACTGAAGTTTTAATGCAAACCATGAGGAAAGCCATAGGTGTGAGAATACATGAAATGAGGAAAGTGTATGAAGGCCTCGTAACACAACTCGATATAAAGATGACTAGACACCCATACAACCCATACCAGCAAGTCCCAGAAAGTGCAAGGATAACTCTGAAAACTAAGAGTGAGGAGAGGAGGCTGAGTGTAGGTTCAGCAATAGCCATGGAGCTCATACAGAAGGGGGTTAGGGAGGGGGATGTGATATGGATAGATTCTGAAACGGGGAAGGTGACTAGGGTTGGGAGGGGGGAAGAGCATACTGGGGAGAGATATGATGTGGAAGCAGAAACCTACGTTCCAACACCCACAGGACCAGTATTCAAGGAGAAGGAATTCATATACACAGTAACCCTACATGATTTAGATGTTCAAGTACATTCAAGGTCTGGAGGGATATTCAGCCTACTCTTCGGAGGTAGAGAGGAGAAGGAGATACCCCCAGATGTGAGGCAAGAAGTTGATAACCTTGTGAAGAAGTGGGTTGACGATGGAAGAGCTGAAATAATACCTGGAGTAATGTTTATAGATGAAGCTTCAGCCCTAGATATAGAAGCATTCTCATTCTTAACGAGAGCCATAGAGAGTGAACTTGCACCAATAATAATACTTGCAACGAATAGGGGGATAACAAAGATTAGAGGTACAGACATAGAGTCTCCACATGGAATACCATTAGACCTCCTAGATAGACTATTGATAATAACGACGGAGAAGTATACTAGGGATGAGATTAGGGAGATACTTAAAATTAGAGCTGAAGAAGAGGAGATAAGTATAAATGAGAAGGCCCTTGAACTACTAACTGAAATTGGTGAAAAAACCTCATTGAGATATGCAGTTCAAATGCTAACACCAGCATACATACATGCAAAGAAGAATGGCAGAAAGGAGGTAACGCCAGAAGACGTGGAGGAAGTGAAAAGATTATTCGCAGATGTAAAGGAATCAGCCAGATACTTAAAGGAGCATGAAGAGGAAATGCTGAAGTAGGGGGAGAGGGAAATAGAACCTAAAATAATAAATGCAAAAACAATAATGGAAGCCATATCAAAAATAGGTAGCGTGGAAGATGCAGTAATCCATATTAGAGAACCTGAAACAAGACCATTAACAACATCATTGGAAATGGAAAAGGATATTGCAATTGAATACTATAAACAATTAATAAAAGATGAAGAGATAAAAGGGAAAATTTCAAAAATTGTGAAGAAAATTAGAGCAGACTATTTCAGTGAATGTATAGAGGAATTTACTGGATTAATGGGTTTGGAGAAGATATACATGAAAATATATGTTAGAGACTCACGGATAAATGCTACAGCAATGATTCCCACAATAGAATCAAAAAACACACTACATAAATTGATGGTATATATTGAAGTGATGCTTGAAGATTTAGCCCTCTCCCTAGGATTAAGTGTGGGAAGCATAACAATAATGACAATGAAAATAGGTTAAATTATAGATAAGACGATGCCACCCAAACTGAAGGTTGAAAGCATTATCACAAGTAGCCAGCAGACAGCCCTCAAAAACCTATGATTAAACTTAATTGGAAGGGAAACATCCCCAAACAATTTAGCCATGAAGAATAATGGTATGGGGAGAGCTATCGTTGAAATGGCGGAGGCATATAGGGAGAGCTTAATAACATTAACGTTAAGGACTATTAGGAAAGCTCCAAGTAGTATTGAAGCTGAAGCCAATATAACCTTCCAACCAGATAAAACAGCATACCTAATCCTAGCAACCTCAGCAATATCTGAAACTAACTCCTCAAGAACTATAAAACTCGATGTAACCACAACGCTACAACTCAAATAGAAGGATACCAAAACACCTATGGAGAATAGAGTGGTTCCAATCCATCCAAGCTTTGGGAAAAGTGTTGAAACTATATCACCAATACTACCAACAACCTCCCCCCTTGGATATAACTGAGTTGCACATATGACCATTATGGATATGCTTAAAACGAAACTCTGTAAAGCACCCACAACAAAACCATTATATTTAACAGTGAGATTAGCCATGCCAGTGGAATCTTTATCCTCAGATACCTCATGAAACTCGAATAATATTGTAGATCCACCAAGAACACAGCCTATCAAAGCCAGTACAGTTACAATCCAATCCCTAGACGTATCTGGAGAGATCGTTGCAAACCCCCTCAAAAATTCTCCAATTCCAGGGTTGCATGAAACTGCTACTGGAATCACCAAGATTACGAGGAAACTTACAGAGGATAGTATCAACCTCAACTTCTCTGATGAGGAAAATACTGCTGTAACACAGAGCGACAAAGCAACTAATGGAGCGAAAAACTTGGATGAAATCCCAGTGAGAAATTCGAGTAGCATAGATGCCGCAGCAACCTCAGCTGCAACAGTTGCAGTATTAACTATCATGATAGTAGATGAGCATAAAATTGAGGGGATTGAGCCATATTTAGCCCTAATATTCTCCAAAAACCCCCTACCAGTTATGAAGCCAAGTTGAGCTGAAATTTGTAGAACAACTATTATTGTTAGGGAAGCTAAAAGTTTAGTCCATAACAAACTGAAACCATACTTAGATGCAGCATAACTATTTGCAACCAGATCACCAAAACTGAACGTCACCCCAGCAATTATTTGGAGTATTAGTGGTTTAAGTCTCTGAAAATCATAGTTCAAGGGGATTCACCCCCGATGGCATCTACTCCTTCTTCCTTAATAGTTCCATTAAGCGTTCCCTGTCAATAACGAAGTTTACAGAGATACCATCATTCGTTGTGGATATTGAGCTTATCTTAAATATGCTTTCTCTACCCCCTCCACTTAAATCGATTCTACTTATCTTCCCCATAGTCTCCTCACTTACAACATGAATGTTACTGTCAATTGAAGATTGAATGTATGGTTTAATCTCATAGCATTTCCTCGCAATCCTCTTTGCAATAACGTAATTATATACTATGGGTACAATTCCAGAGAAACCATAAACCAACAGTAACAGTAACTCTTCAAACATCAAATCACCGTAGGTATATTGTATGGTAGGTGGGATATGGGCATTATCAATTTACAAATGTAAAGTAGCTTTGAAGAATACAATTAGATTACATGGGGATTAGCAAGTTCACCTCAGAATCTCCCTTACAAATCTTATGGTGGTCTCCCTTGGATCGCTGGACTTAGTTATAGCGGAGCCAACAACTATGACCTTTACACCTGCATCCATCAATGGCCTAACCTTATCCAAAGTTATACCGCCAGCAACAGCCACTGGAATATTGAGGCTTTTGCAAGCTTTACTAATATATTCAATTAGACCTTCATAAGCTGATATCCCCATAGACTTTTGAACATCAATTCCAGTATGGAAGCATACCATATCCACTCCAAGCCCCTGAACTTCAAAGGCTCGTTGCAAGGGGTTTGAAATTGAAATCAAATCAACCACCACTCCAGTACCATACTTCCTACATGCCCTAATAGCTTCAAGAATAGTTGCATCATTAGCCACCCCCAAAACGCTCATGAGATTTGCACCTGAAACTGAAGCCAACTCAGCCTCCACAAACCCCGCATCCATACACTTCATATCGGCAAATATTACGGCTTTTGGTAGAAGCCTCCTTAAGCGTCCAATAATCCCTACACCAACGCTTTTAATGAGTGGGGTTCCAGCCTCAATCCAAACGTGATCATCAACCCAACACTTCAAAGCCAAATCCTCGGCCACCCTATCATCAGTAACATCCAAAGCCACTTGAAGGGCTGGGAAATTGAATTTCAAATAACCATTCACCAGCAATATCTTATGGAAAGAGAAATATAAAGGTATCAAGATAATTAACTTGTGAATAATGTTAAGACATCATCATTAACGCTAATAACACTGATAATTGCATCATTGATAAGCGTATATGTAAATGCTCAACAAAACCCAGAAACATACATCTTAAAGTATAGGGTTAAAATAGTTAACAATGGGAAGCTGGATTACAGTTTAACCTCACTTAAGAATATGACTTTAATAGTCTCAGATGATTATCAGAAGTTGAGAGATTTAAGTGTTACAGTGAATGGGGGGAAGGCAATATTCAGCATAGCAAAAGTGGATGATTATGGGAATATAGTTTTAAATTTAAAGGAAATACCAGACAAACTCCCACCACAACAATCTTTAGAATTAGAAATAGAGATGACAATAGACTTGTACTCTAGAAATCCACCAAAGGTGAGCGTAGAAGATTCGGGAAATATGGGGGATATACCAATAGACTTAAAGGAGAAGTATTGCCAAATGGTTGGATTATGGAATAAGAGTTTGGAAGCTCAGAGGATTGCAAGAAATCTAGCAGCAAACAAGACCAATGCCCTACAAGTGCTTATAGCTATGATTCAATGGATTGAAAACAACATTCAAATACCATTT
>NZ_JANGFQ010000014.1:0-25559 GCF_024707025.1 Candidatus Culexarchaeum yellowstonense | reverse complement strand
CGGAAATTAAGGGGTTGCCAACTTTAATGAGGCTTGCTGCATTCCTCAAACTCCTCACCTCCTTAACCTCCATCTTCATGGTACTGGTTTTAGCCGCGAATCTTAGACCTCCTGAGAAGCTTCCAACTCCGCTTCCAATGATATTTAGGGGGTGGATAGCTTTTACGATCGCCATCACACTTTCCCTCACGTCGATGATTGCCCTAATGACTGTGGATTATACCATTAGAAGGAAGATAATAAAGTATGAAGAAGGACATAGCGAAAAGTTTAGTGCAGGAAGGCAACGTATCAAAAATGTTATAGAAAAACTTGTGGAAAAACTTGCTGAAGGGATAAAGCAGAGTGGTGAAGATCCACAAAAATATAAAATGATTCTTTTCTTCAAATATAAGGGGTTAAAAGTTATAAAAGAACATAGGGGAAGGATCTTTAAGAAGAGGTACCCGCTTTACGAGGTTATATGTTCATCCTAAATAATCTAATTTCATTTTAATTGAAATGCATACGTTTTTAGATCGATTACCTCAACATTCCCATCAACGAGTTTCCTCATCATCTTATTTAAATCAACAGCAATGTTTTTCCACATTTAATGGTTGCTGCCCAAGTATGGAATCTGCAAGGCTGCAATTAAAATCTTACCCTTTAAGATGGTATTCTTCAAAAGATCCTTTACCCTCAATCATCATGCAACGAAGTATGAATGCGAATATCAAAAAGCGATACTAAAAAACGCTGAAGATACTCTCTTTATGATCAATTTAGCGCCTTGCTCATCTTAATTAAGGAATGGAATGAAGAAAATTTTTAGGGAGGGGTTCACATAATATAATTAGCATCTGAAAAGGGTGAAGATGAATATGGCAGTTTTCGCTAGAAAAGCTAGTGGGCTTACGAGGGAGGCATCGCTTTTTGACGCTTTTGCCTTCGGCTTCATGAATAATGGGCTTGGAATAGGCTTATGGTGCATGACTAGCTGGGGGCTATACACGTTTCCAGGTGGAAACTTGATATTGGGTTCCATAATAACTGGAATATTAACGATCTTCGGGGTTTCTCTTGCATGGGGGATACTGGGAGGCTCTATGCCTCGAAGTGGTGGAGATTACGTGTATAATTCAAGGATTATTCATCCAGTTGTGGGTACAGCTACAAGTTGGTGTCAAGGCCTCTTCACGATGACTGCGTGGATATGGTTGCTGGCTCCATGGGTTGCTGATCCCGGGATTCCTATTCTTGCTGGTGCATTGGGGATACCTCCTGAGGCATATGAGTTCTGGACGACACCCATAGGCATGTTAATTATAGCTTCAGCCGTTAATATCTCAAGTTTTCTATTGTGCATTACTGGTTTTTAGAAATTATCTGCGAATGCAAAAGATCACCTTTATCCTCGGAATGGCTGGAGTAATTATTGGCATGATCATTTTATCGACAACCAATCCACAGCATTTCGCATCGATATATGATACTATAGCTGCGGAGTATGGTTCCCCAAAATATCATGAAGTTATAGAGTTGGCGAGGGAGGCAGGTTATGTTACTGAAGGTTGGAATTGGATATCCACATTAGGGTTAACGCCAAGTATAGCATGGGCTATTACTTATGGCTTTGCTATAGGCTACATAGGTGGTGAAGTAAAGAGACCAGAACGCAACATATTACTTGCACAAATACTGGCTGCTTTAATTCCAACCATTTTCTGCGTTTGGAATGGGTATGTGATGACGTATAATATTGGATATGAGTTCACGGAGGCTAGCGCATATATTGATAATGAAGGGCCAGAATGGTATACGATGCCTTTTCCGCCTACTTGGGCTAATTATGCAGCCATCCTCACAGACAACATTTTACTCAAATTCTTGATAGGCTTTAAATTCATAGCCTTTGACTATTACTGGATACCATTCAGCTACATAGTCTTTGCAAGAGTCTTGTTTGCTCAAGCAATGGACAATATTGGTCCAAGGTGGTTTATAGATTTAAATCCGAGATTTGGAACTCCTGTTAAACTTTACTTCCTTCAATGGATACTTGGACAAGCCACTATTGTACATTACTGCCTTTACCCAGAAGTGCTTGGAGGGTTATCGGTAACGGGCTTAGACGCATTAACCGTGTGGGCAATAATTGGAATATCATGTATGCTCTTTCCATACGTTAAAAAAGTTAGGACTATTTGGGAAGCGTCACCCCACAACTGGAAGATTGGCAAAATACCAGTTGCCGTGATTGCGGGAATATTATCCATAGTCATGGCTGGCATAGTGATATGGTCAGTTTATGCTTCTCCAGCCATGGGTGGACTTAACATATATTGGACTCCCATATACTTCGGAGCTGGGTTTGCTGGTGTCATCTGGTATCTCTTCTGGAGATGGAAGCGTGCCAAGGAAGGGATTGATGTTACACTGGCATTCAAAGAGCTACCTCCGGAATAAATAACTAACCCCTCTTTTTTCCCATATGGTATGGTTAAAAAGTGCTAGGAAATACTTATCAGTAGTTATAGGCATAGGTTTTCGTACTTAAGTTCATGATTATTTTTATATTTGCATAATTTTTCATAGATTCTTTCTTAAACTTTGCTACAATCAATGTTTCGGCCCTCATTTAGAGAAATTTATCATTAATTTCATTTTCAAATAATTACTTCGTATTTTATCTCTTTAAGAATAATGAATTGCTTCTCTAAATGTTAAGTAGATTTTCTTCAAAACTCCAGAAAGTTGTAAAACTCTTCTCCAACTCAAATAAGTTAATTGCTGCCAAATTGTTACTTAAAGCAAAATAGCAACTCAACCAATAACTCGTATCTCTGTAAATGTCTAATAAATATAAAATTATTATATATATATCATTTAGAAGATGGGTCAGCAATATTCTACAAATTTTAAAAAAAGTAAAGATTTTTAGATAGCCTCTATCATAGCTTCTTCTAACTCTATCTTTCGAACGTACTCAGCGACTTCTTTGAAAACTTCTAAGTGTCTTTCTATATCTTCCTTGGTGTGTTGTACTGAAATCGTCCATTGCTCGTCAGGTCCTGGAGCCATGGGTACGATGCCTCTGTTCATCATAACCATGAAGTATAGGTGCCATCTCGCCACTTCTTGTGTTAAGAAGGTTCTCCAATCCTTAACCCTTTTAACCTTTGTGAAATGAACAGTGCCGCTTACGCCAGCCCATTGGACTATGCAGGGGATCTTCTTATCTTCGATTATGTCTTCATAACCTTTTGCTAACGCTTCAGATAATTCTGTTGCCTTCTTCATGTTTTCTTCTGTTAATATTTTTGTGAGGGTTACTATTCCAGCTGTCACGCTGAGTGGGTTTGAATTGAAGGTGCCGGCGTGAGAAACGACTCCCGGGACTACGCAGCTCATTACCTCCTTTTTCCCAGCAACTACGGATAGTGGGTAGCCTCCTGCTATGGCTTTAGCCATCGTCATGAGATCTGGTTTAACGTTAAAGTAGCCGGCAGCCCCTCTATAAAACTTTCCGCATGTTTTCACTTCATCAAATATGAGTACCGAGTTATATTCATCTGCAAGTTCCCTTAAACCCTTGAGGAATTCTATATCGGGGAGTACGAAGCCCATATTCATAGGTATAGGCTCTAAAATGATTCCTGCCACATCATTCCCATGTTCCCTCATAATTTTCTCCACAGCTTCTAGATCGTTGAATGGTGCCACGAGAGTGTTCTTTACAACCTCTTCCAAAATTCCTTGAGATGCTGGCACTTGATTTGGAAATCTAGGATGCCCAGCCTTAGCCTTTGAAGGCTTTACACTTACCAAGAGGGAATCGCCAAACCCGTGATAGCATCCCTCAAACTTCAGTATTTTCTTCCTTCCCGTGAAGGCTCTAGCAAAGCGTATAGCATAATTTGTGGCTTCTCCACCTGTACTTGAGAATTTAACCATATCAACCTTGAAACGTTCGCAAATGATTTTTGCCAGCTTATATGAATCTTCAAATTCAAATCCTAAAATAGTGCCATTTTCTATCCTTTCCCTTATAGCTTCTACGAGTATTGGATGGGAATGTCCGCTTACTAAAACTCCAAATGCCATGTTGAAGTCTATGTATTCATTACCATCAACATCCCACAATCTTGTTCCTTTACCTCTTGAGAAGTATACTGGATATGGATCGAAAATTCTATAGTTGCTGTGAACTCCGAAGGGGGTTACAACTAAGCTTTCTTGGTAAATTTGCTGAGAACGCTTAGTCCTCTCTATAAATTTCTTCCTCTCAACTTCAAAAATACTACTCATATAATTCCCCATTAGAAATATAACCCATCAATATAAAAGTTTTTGGATGCGTTAAATTGTAATAATTTAACAACCTTCAGATACTGTATCTTCATAAATTATAACTTTTCATCGAGTCAGTAATTGTTGAAACTATTACTTCTCTTAGTAGGTAGTTGCATCCTCGTATGGTTATTAATTGTTATTAGTAAGCGCATATATGTTGTGTAGCAAAATTCGCATATTCTTTGAATGTGAACATAGGCTGAATACCATGAATTGAGCGGTATGTTGGAAAATATTAGAGTCGGCTTGGGAATGTGGAAATGGGAATCTGATTATTGGAGGTAATAAATGGCATTTACATGCCTGAATAATGAATGTGAGGGCATTTCGGGGAGGGCTGGAAACTTCTTAATTATTTGAGCAAAAATTTTAATAATTTCGATAATTCATAATGCTTAAATAATGTGCGAACTAATATTATTTTGCTAAAAGGTGATTGTATGAAAATTGCCGTAATAGGTGCTACGGGAACTGAGGGGATGGGGATCGTCAGAGATTTACTTTCCAAATGGTCGAGTGGTGTGAGTGAAGTTTTGGCTATAGGTAGAAATCTTAAAAGGCTTGAGGACTTGAAACATACTATTGGTGATGAAAGACTTAAAATAGCAGTTGCTGATGCTACTGATAAGCCTAAATTAGTTGAATTGCTTAAGGGGGTTCAAGCATGTGTTAACGCTGCACAGTACTATGTAAATTTACATGTTATGGAAGCTTGCTTGGAAGCGGGAGCTCCATATCTAGATCTTGGAGGCATGTACTATACAACATTAGAGCAGAAAAAGTTGCATGATAAATTCGTTAGGAGAGGTATCCCCGCCATTTTAGGTATGGGATCTGCTCCAGGTACTACAAATATTTTGGCCAAATATGCTGCAGATCAGCTTGATGTGGCGGAGATAATAAGGATATATGATGCGATTAAGTTCGTGGGGCCGGAAAGTCAAATATTTATTCCACCATACTCCATAAGAACTCTGCTTGAAGAATTTTCCCTAGAATCTGTGCAATTTATTAATGGAGAATCCGTGAAACTACCTCCTCGTAGTGGGAAGGAAGTTGTCGAGTTTCCACCACCATTTGGGAAAGTAGAATGTCAACATACATTACATTCCGAAACCGCGACACTTCCATACACTTTGAAAGCAAAAGGTGTGAAGGAAGTTACATGGAGATTAGGATTACCCGACGAGGTAAGGAGGGTAGCGGAATCGTTGGTGGCTGTGGGTTTTGGAGTCATTAGTAAGGTTAAATTAAAGGATATAATTATTGATCCTGTAGAGGTTTTGGAGAATCTGATTCGACAAAACATTGAGGAGCATCAAGAGATCGTCAAGAAGGTATCTGAGGAAACAAAATCTTATGAGATTATACGCGTTATTGCTATTGGGGAAAAGGATGGTGGGGAAGCCACATGCACAGTTGATTTAATTAAAGAACCTCAGAAGGAGTATGAAGGGTTTCCTGATCCAATGACGGCTATGCCTGCTTCCATAGGTGCTCAGATGCTTGCAAGAGGGGGGATTCCGCCTGGCGTTTGGGCTCCTGAAGAGTGCATTGACCCGAAAAAGTATTTTGAAGAGATGAAAAAGAGGAAGTTTAAAATAACAGTTGCAATTTCAAAAGTGATTTAAGTCTTATGAAGTAGGCAGTAAATATACAATATTTCCTTAATATTTTTCCTTTTTCCATCTCTCTTAAACACTAATATCCCTGTAATTCATCAAAATATACCTTGTCTTAATAGTCTTTGGGGAAACATATTGGAATGTATATCTAATTCTCTTAAGCAATGCCTTTTTCAGTTTCCCTTATAAAGTTTTTAGAACGTTCAGGGATTTCTAAACAAAAATTATGATTTATGAATATTTAACTGTCAAAAAAGTAGAAAATTAAATTTTATCCTTTCACAGCCTTATTCACTAATTCAACTATGTCAATACATTTTATTTTAGCTCCTTTTAAATCCGCTGTAAAGTTAATGACTCTCTCGCATGTTGGACAGGCAGTTACTACTGTTGTAACACCAGTTTCTTGAATTTCTCGTAAGAGAATGTCGGAGATCTGTGAAGATGTATCGGGGTTGGTAACTAACATTCCACCCCCACCACCACAACATAGACTTTCCATTTTATTGTGTGGCTTTTCTTTAAGAGTTACTCCCGTGATGCTGCGAATAATTTCACGTGGCTCCTCATACTTTTTGAGGTAGCGGGTGAGATGGCATGGGTCATGATATGTGACTTCCAGTGGTATAGCATGTGATAGTTGAATTCTTCCTTTTTCGATTAACTCCTTTAAGTAATCAACGATATGTAGTACTTTGAAATCAACTTTGCCAATGTATTCGCTGTATTGCTTCAATGTTTCAACGCATCCTGGACAATTTGCAACTATTTCTTCAACGCCAGCTTTCATAAATAATTCAGCATTCTTCCTTGCGAGATCTTCAAAATCCTCTTGAAATCCTAAGGCTAAAAGGGGGTAGCCGCAGCATGGTTCATTAGGTAGATAATTTAATTTAAGGCCTGCCTTTTGTAGGAGTTGAGCGGTTATTTTGAGGACTTCCGGATTTTGAAATGGGTAGACGCAACCGCCAAATAGGAGAGTTTTCCCATCTCTATAGAAATGAAGATCTTTGGACCATGCGCTTTTATCTTCAATGGGTTTTCCATAAGGATTAGAATATTTCATAATGTTTTTAGAGATAATGTTAATGCTTGAGTCGTATAAACCCTCCTTTATAAGATATGTTCGCACATTTTGAACTATCTTTACGGTGTCAACTTCAAGTGGGCATATCTCTTTGCAGAATCCACATGTGGTGCATGTGAAGAATCTATCTGCAAGGGTTTTTGATAACGGTATGTACCCTTCTAGAAGCGCTAAAGCTAGTAGATTTCTGCCTCTTGCACTTAAAGATTCTATGTGGGTAACGGTATATGTAGGGCAGCGACTTTCGCAAAAACCGCATCTGCAACGATTACATAACATTATATCATTTTTTAGTTTATTGGGAATGTATCTCTCCATATTAAAACCCCATTTTCCCCGGATTCATTATATTGTTAGGGTCTAATGCTCTTTTGATGGCACGCATAATATCGAATGCTACTCCATGCTCTTCTCTCATTAGATGAGCATATCTTATGCCTACCCCTACACAATAGGAGGAGGTGCCGCCTAGCTCTAAAGCTTTTATAACGGCTTCATCCCTTGCTTTGAGATACTCTCTTATACTTATATCGGAACTTGAATCGAATACTAAATCCATGCTCACGTTTTCGGAAAACACCCATGAACTTATACCCAGATTCTTTATTTTATATTTTTCAGCCCACTCTTTAAGATATTTATAAAATTCGATGGCTTTATTGAGTGGGACAGCCGTATCTAAGCTATCATATTGCCCCTCTTTATTCATCAATGAATACATGTTATGTCTTAATTCCCAAAAGCTTTTCGCAGCATCTTCTCCAAGGTCAATACATTTTTCCGCTTTAAGAACTTTTAGTGTTTCCATTTTTTGCACTTCAACTTCTCCCTCCAATCCCTCATAAACTAATATTAAGCCGCCTCTATATTCCCTCCCAATCTTCCCCTTCTCTACAAATTCTTCTACCCCTGCTTCATCAGTTACAAGTTGTATTGCTGGATATAACCCTCTTTTCCTAATCTTAATTAAAGCGTGTAGAGCATCTTCGAAGCTTGGGAATGCATAGAAAAGTATGATCCTTTTCTCAGGCATGGGGAAAATGCGTAGAGTTGCTTCGGTAATTATTCCCAGTGTACCCTCAGCACCTATGAATAGACTCTTTATGTCAAAGCCTGTAGATGATTTTGGCATACTTCGAGTTTCTATTACTGTACCATTTGGTAAAACAACTTGCAATCCTAAAATTAAATCTTTTAGAAGACCGTATTTTCCAACCTTCCATCCAAGAGCATTCGTCGAAATACTTCCACCAACAGTTGCTGATGGGAAGCTTCCGGGATCATGGGGGAATGTGAATCCCTTCCTATTTAATGTTTCTTCAAGATCTTTTAAAGATATGCCAGCTTGAACTTTTACATGTAATGCATCTTCATCGAGATAGATCACTTTATTCATTTTTGTCAAGTCAACAACTACACTATTTTCCACTATGGGTGTAGCTGAACCTGAGAAGCTAGTCCCCCTCCCTCTTGGAACTAATGGTATTAAATGTTTATTTGCTGCTTCAACTATTCTCTTAACTTCATCTGTTGTTGATGGGAAAACGACGGCTAATGGTATCTTCAATAAATGGGGAGAAAAAAGTGGGGAATATCTGTCGCGGGAGTATGTGAGTAGATCACACTTTTCAGTTAGAACATTATCTGGACCAACTATTTGCTTCAAGTCTTTCAGCATTTCATCACTGCTCACTTAAATTCACCTTACGGTTTAGCTATTCTAAGTAGTATTGTTTTCAATTGGGTGAAGGCTTCCAGTGTCCATTTTCCACCAACAGCGCCAATGCCGCTTTTCTTAACGCCAACCCATGGATGATGGTAGTCCCATAATAGAACAGGACCATTAATTACAACTTGTCCGGTTTTAAGTTTTTCGGCAAAGTAGAAGGCTGTATTCAAATCTTTGGTGTGGATGGCTGAGCTTAATCCATAGGGGGTGCCATTTGCAATTTCTATGGCTTCATCTATTGATGAGAAAGTTAAAATGGGAGCGACGGGACCAAAAGTCTCCTCCTTATTTATCAGCATGTCGGGGGTAACATTGTCTATAACTGTTGGTTCAAAGTATAATTTTGTAGGAAATCCTTCAGCCCTCTTCCCTCCAAACAGTATTTTCGCACCTTTTGATACTGCATCTTTAATATGCCTCTCCACCTTTTGCACGACTGGCTCATTATTCATAGGTCCAAGATCTGTATCCTCTTTTAATGGATCACCCAATTTCACCTTTTTAGTTCTTTCAACAAGCATTCTAACGAATTTGTCATGCACTTTTTCATGAACTAAAATTCGTTCAGTTGCGCAGCAAACTTGGCCAGCGTTATTGTAGCATCCAAAAGCAGCATCCTCCACAGCCTTTTCAATGTTTGCATCGTCCATTACGATCATAGGCCCATTCCCTCCCAATTCCAATGTAACTTTTTTGACTCCTGCTACTTTCGCCACCTGCTCTCCAGTAGTAGTTTCTCCCACCAGAAGAAGGCCATTCACTTTCTCATTTCTAGCAAGTTCTTGACCCACAACTTCCCCAGGGCCTGTAACCAAGTTTATCACCCCCTTGGGAACGCCGGCCTTCACGAGATACTCCACAAATCTGACTGCACTTATCGGAGTGTAGGATGCTGGTTTATATACAACAGAATTCCCACAAATTATTGCTTGCATAACATATTCAGCGGGCATCAACCATGGATAGTTCCATGGAGTGATTATTCCAACAACCCCGAGCGGTTCACGGGTCACAATATACATCATATCCGGGTTTGCATACCCCCTAAGGACAGGAGTTTCCAGGCGTTTGAGATCCTCAGCATTCCAAGTTATGTTGGGGATAACATCTTCAACTTCAGCTCTCGATTCACGTATAGGTTTACCCTGCTCAAGAGTTAGCTCCCTAGCATGCTGCTCTATGTTTGGTTTTATTAATTCAGCTACCTTATAGGCAAGCTTTACTCTCTCCGGTATCGATAACGCTAAAATCCTCTTCTGAGCCTCTTCCGCGGCGTCTATAGCCCTTTTCACATCTTCCACTGTGGCTTTAGGAAGAACTGCCAAAACTTGTCCGGTTGCTGGACTTTTAACTTCAAAAGTTTCTCCACTTACCGAATCCACCCACTCACCATCTATATACATTTTAAGTTTTTCCACCATTTTTTCCTCACCATTAAAAATTATTATCATGAAAAGTTTAAAAAAATTTCTATCTCTTAATTATTTTGGTATTTATTTTTGTTAAAGATATTAGGGGATTTGAGGGTCTTTAAACAATTTACAGAAAGTTAGTATCATGATTTTCCATTTACGTTATTTCATAAACATATACATTTAATAATTCTGAGGAGAATGGTTTTTTAACTTTTTTTACACTTGAAATTTTTAACCCACTATAGTCCCCCCTCCATAATTCAATAATAAATTTTCCTTTAATATTGCTCCTATCATTATACACCTTAACGTAACTTAATAACACTTTTATTAACTCATTTACGCCTTCAATGAGTTTGTTTAATTGGGGTTGTAAAAGTTTTATATTTTGAGATTCCCATTGAGTTACTTTAGATCTAATACGATGTTCTAAGAATATTAAACTTAATCCTGATGTAAATGAGACCGATAGCGCTGTGAAAAACACCTTTATATCGTTTAGGATGGCTGGGAATAATTTTGGATGTAGTATATATCCAAATGTAAGAATATAATAGATTAAAGTTAGAAGCAAAAATATGCGTAAAATTTCTTTTATATTGATTAATCGCTTGACACCAGGTATCTTAATTGGATAGTAAGCTAAATAGTGTACAACTTTTTCATATTTGATCCATATTTTAGAAATGGCAGGATCCTTCAAACTCTTAACGATTCTTTCTATTTCTATAGGACTTGTCTTTTTAAGTACGGTGAAATCATCAAATATCTGTATTAACTTTACAATACTTTTTATTTTGTTATATAAACCAGATAAATCTGAAGTTTCTGCTGACATAATGCTACAACTCTTTTACAATACATCACTACCCACTAGTAAATTGATATGCTTTAAATTTTCCTTCTTCCAATACCACTCTAACACCTTTTAAAATGCCTTCAGTATATTCGCTACCAGGATTAAATATGTATGTTTTACCTAATTTCTGGAAGCCTCTAGATTCATGAATGTGGCCGTGCAATCCAAGTAATGGTTGATACCTTTCAATGGCTTCTCTAACAGCTACGCTTCCGACACCTACTGTACGATCAGCTGAAGGTCTGAGTTTTTCATCAAGTTTAGGTGCCTGATCGAGTAAAGTATCCTTTGGTGGTACGTGAAACTGGAAAATAGCTGTTTCCATATTAGTTATCTTTTGTACAATATTAGAGATAATCTTTCTTAAGTTATCTTCACTAGTTTCTCTTGGAGTACCCCATGGGGTTGGATTGGACCATGATAAACTCGCCATTTCATATCCTCCAATATCATTAACCTTTAAATCAGCAAAGATTATATGTTCAGATTCATACTGTTTAATGATTTCATCTACGATTGGAAGATCGTCATTGCCAGGAGTTATATAAACCTTTTTATTAGTTCTTTTTAAATATTCATTTGCATATTCGAGCCATTTACGAAGTCTTTCAACAACTTTCTCTTCAAACAATTCTTCAGTTTTACCTGATGATAATGTAATGCCCTTAACTTTCTCATCAATTCTGCCCTCGATTGTTTTACCCTCTTCTAGTAATGCTTTAAAATCTTCTTCCGTTAAATACGCGTAATAGGCTCCCATAGTCTCAAATTTTCTTTCTACTTCTTTTAGCCTTTCTTTATCCTTTGTAATTATTTTTTCACCCATATAACGACATTCATAGCTACCATCGCTTCTTAAAACTATTGGTATTACGAATTTACCACATAGATCGCCACTTAAAATGCCAACATCAACATTATATACTTGGAGAGCATTTAAGTATTTTTTGAAGCACATAGTTGAACCGTGTAGATCGCATGCAAAGAATATCTTTAATTGCTTCAACATGTAATTCTCCCCTCAACCCTAATGTACTTCACCATTACATTAATTTTTTAAGCTTATAAATATAATGACATATTTCAGGTCTTCAGTAAAGCTTGGAAATTGTCACTATCTATTAAAAATTAAATAAATAAATTAATAATAAATAATAATAATAATAAAGTAGAAAGTTATAAATATTGGAAATATCAGTTAGGTAATATCAGTATGAGTTCAGTTGTTTTTGCGAGAAAAGCGAGTGGTCTTACAAGAGAGGCTTCTTTATGGGATGCTGTTTTGTTTGCGATTGCAGATTTTGGCGGTGCTGTAGGTATTTGGTATTATCATTTGGCTTACTATACTTTTCCGGGGGTAATACATGTATTCACAATATTGCTTGGGGGAGTGTTATTAATTCTAGGACCTGCAATAGCGTTTGGCATTTTGGCTGCCGCTATGCCTCGTAGTGGAGGAATATATGTTTACAATACGAGAACTCTTCATCCAGCGATAGGTATGACTTTTAGTTTTCTTAAGGCGTGCGGCTCAGTTGCCTGGCTTTCTGTCTTAACTCCTTGGATTGCTAATCCTGGGTTGCGAATTTTTGCTGGATGTGTAGGGTTATCTCCCGATGCTGTGGCGTGGGCTTCTGAGCCTTGGGGAATATACCTTGTGGCCACGATTTGCGTAGTGATTGGATATGTCATACTTATAGCTGGTATGAGAACGTATTTCAGAGTACAAATGGCGTTAATGTTATGGAATTTGATAGCTGTAGCTATTTGCGGTATTGTCTTTTCCATGTATAGTCATGATGCATTTGTTTCCGCGTGGAATACGATAGCTACTAAGTGTGGCGCACCTACGTGGTCTGAAGTCTTCAATCTCGTTCCCCCAGAATATAGCAATCCTCAACCTTCCGTAATTTCATCATTAGGTGCAATATTACCTTTAACTTGGGTCGTACTATATATCGCTACAGTAACATTTATAGGTGGGGAAGTTAAAAATCCACGTAGAAACCTATTCTTGTCATTTATAATATCAGCTGTGCTATATCTTGCCCTTACATTGTGGGTTACAATAGGTCTTGAGAGAATTGTAGGGTACGATGGAGCGCATGTTCTCAGCTACATAGATAATGAAGGACCTGATTGGTACACAATGCCTTTCTCACCAATGTACCTGAATATCGCTTCACTTCTTGTTGGAATAGGATCTCCGCTTTCATATTTCTTAGGACTGAGCTTCCTTCTAGGAAACTTCATGTGGGTCTTCACATGCACAATTGCCTTCAGTAGGGCATTATTCGCGTGGGGTATGGACCAGCTAGGCCCTACGTGGTTCACCGACGTTAATCCAAAAGTTTCGCAACCACTGAAATTATTGCTATTAATGTTTATATTGTCGCAGATAGGCATTATAGGATATGCGGTCACTGGAAAGCCTTTAGTGTCTTTTGGTGTTGAAATAATGGATATAGTGGCCTACTTATTTGTGACTATGATAGGTGCCATAGTCTTCCCATATAGAAAAAGTATTAAACACATTTGGGAAACATCACCCCACAAAAACTGGAAAATTTTGGGGGTGCCTGTTGCAGTTATATCTGGGATTATAGGCATAATATATGGTATAATTAACTTATGGGCAGCCTATTACTCTGAGGGATTAGAAGCATTTAGAGTTGTATTTAGCGCTAGTGTTTTAGGAGCCATTATTGCCGGTGTCGCTTGGTACTATATTTGGAAGTGGTATAGGGCCAAACAGGGCATTGACGTAACATTAGCATTTAAAGAATTAGCACCCGAGTGATCTTCCCTTCAACTCTTTTTTATTTTTGCGGTTTCCTAAATGCCAATAAGTAATTATTGTTATTGTATTAACTCATATCTCTTGGAGAGAGTATAGTAAATACTCAAAAGAAACTTTATGCTGATAAAACCTGCTATTGTTACAAAAGATTACGGTTATGAATTTAAAGTTAAAATTACTGGCATTTCAAGTGCTAGAACTTGCTAAATCTGGACTAAAATGACAGAACTGAATTATATTAACTTTAATAGTTAACTTGTAGTTTTAGATTACACGTGGTTGAATGTCCCTTTTCTAGTTGAGAAAGGAATTTAGAGCATAATATAGCTTGCAGTATAATTGTTGATTTTCAAAATTTTAGTCGGATGAAAGCTTTTTATGTACAAGTTTATTTTTGAATTTGGGAGCTATATGGAACCTTTCATTGGTGTTCTTTGTTGGGAGGAGGATAGCGCTACTGGGAAACTTATAGGTGCTAATTGGAATCCCAAGACTTTCAGCTTCCCAATTAAAATAAAAAGGATTAAAGGTGCAAACTTTGAAACTATTGTGAAGAACCCAACGATTGATATGTTGAATAGGTTAATTAGGGGGGCGCAGGAATTTGAAAGCGAAGGTGCAAAAGCTATTACAACCGATTGCGGTTTTAATGCATTATGGCAAGAAGAACTTGCAGAATCAGTAAACATTCCTGTTTTTACATCCGGATTACTTCTAGTACCCCTAGTACAGAGAATGATCGGGAAGAATAAGAGAGTTGCCATAATAACTGCGGATAGCCGTTACCTAACTGAAAGACATTTAAAAGCTGTTGGAATTGATGAATCTATTAGAACATATATTATTGGATTAGAAGACTATAAGGATTTTTATGAGGCAGCAACTGTTTCGGGTAAAACAGTTAAATACCTTGACGATGAAGCTATAAGGAAACTTCAAATTACTCTGGCAGAAGTAGGGAAGCAACTGATCCAAGAACATCCTGATATAGGTGCAATTGTGTTGGAGTGCACCGACCTACCACCATTTGCAGGAGTTATACAAGAAGTAACAAAGCTACCGGTTTTTGATATAGTAACTTTAATGAATATGGTATATCTCGCAATTCACGCTACGTTACGCTCACACAGAATTAAGTAAGGTTCATTGAACAAAACTTATATATTGTCATTACGATATAGTACGGTCGGGAGGAGGTTTGATTGTCTGGGAAGATAATGTTGATTGGTATTGGTGAATTGGGATATCATATATTGCAGGATCTGGCTCGTGAACCTAATATTGGTAAGATTATTGCAGCCGATTATTCCCCAAATGCTGAGCATAAAGTAAACCATGTAATATATACTGCTGCCCTCAGAGGATTATACCCGAACATTGAGTTTCGCAGAATAGATTTAAACGACATTAAGGGGACTGTCGAAATATTGAGGGAAGAGAAGCCTAACGTAATATGCAATGCCACAGTAATATTATCATGGTGGTTCTTCCACCTATTCCCAGAGGATATTGTAATGAAGTTGAACGATGCAGGTCTCGGCCCCCAACTACCCTTCCACCTAACACTAACATACAAGCTAATGAAAGCGGTTAAACAGTCTGGGATAGAAACACGCGTAATAAACTGCTCATACTCCGACGTCGTAAACCCCGTATTGGCTAAAGTTGGCTTAGCACCAGTATGCGGAGGAGGTAACGTAGATACATATGTGCAAGTGATAAAGCGGTTTGTGAGTAAGGAACTTGGAGTGCCTATGAGAAGTATTACCATTTATATGTATGGTCATCATGGCCTTCTCAGTAGCTTCTTCAATGCTCCATTCCTAGCGAAGATCTACGTTTACGACAAAGATGTTACAAACCAGTACCCCCCAGATAAGATACGGAAAATAGTACAACCATTTGCAAAAGCTGATATGGGAGCATGGGCCACCGTACCACCCCAAGAAGACATATCCGCATCATTCACGCGAAACATACTAGCAGTATACGGCAACACATACGAATTCTGTTATGCGCATGGACCAGCAGGATTACCGGGAGGATACCCAGTCCGCCTAAGCTATGAAAGAGGGGCAGAAATACTACTACCAGAAGGAGTAACCCTAGAAGAAGCAATAAAAGTAAACGAAGAAAGCGGAAGAATAGGAGACGGCATAGAAAAGATAAAAGACGACGGAACAGTAGTATTCACAGAAAAAGCAGTCAAAGTATACAGAGAAATACTAGGATACGAATGCAAAGAACTAAAAATAGAAGAAAGCGAAGAAAGGGCAAAAGAACTGAAAACGCTATTCAAAAAACTAGGAGAGAAATACGGAATAAAAACATAACAACAATTAAAATCCCACTTTTTTAATATATACCCAACAGGAACTATTTACCATTAATGCTTAAATCCAGCTTCAATGAAAACTATGATGTCAACTTCATCCGAAGCCCTTTTAAATTTTACTGAGTAAACTACACTAAATTACTAAACCTCTTGGGCGTCCTAATTATCATCCACCTCCAACTGGTGGTAGAATGGCTACTTCATCATTATTCCTAAGTATATAGGTGAGGTTTCGGCTTAACCCATTAACTAGTATGGAATAATATTTTAGTATGGGAGTACCATCTTCACTCATGGCAATATCATCTCCAACAGTTACAAAAACTATCTTCTTCCACTCTTCAGCAATTTCAGAATGCCTGTTGGGTATATGCTTTATGAGTAAATCGGCTAAACTTAAATTTTCAACACTATACTCCTCTTCCTTAACACCTAAAAGTTCACGCAACCTACCAAAATACTTAACTTTAACCATCATAATAGTATATTGGTAACCTATGATTTATCCTTTTCTAGAGTATGCATGTTGCCGTAAGCTCACATGAAAGATTAAACTTGTTAATTCACTATTAATTGTCTATAGTGTAAGGGTTTGGCCAGCGTAAAGAATGCCGAATTTGATTATTGTGTCGCATAAAACATTTAAAAGACTTTTCTATTTTAAGCAAATATTTAAAAAATAGGAATTAAATTGTAGTATTCATGCTCTATTCTTTCTAGTGGAATGGCGCTATACATCATTTGGTTAGACCGAGCCTTTTTAGGGTTTCCTCTTTTGGTATTCCGTTATTGTCCCATCCTCGGAGAGTGTAGTATTCATCTAATGCCTTTTCAAATTCTTCTTCTGAAACTTTAGCTCCATCTGTAGGTCCTCCTTTAAGGGGTTGTTTGAAGAATTTTGGGGGGAGTTTATCGTCCTTCCTAGAGAATCCTTCTCTAATGTTGAAGAGTCTGCCTAAGTTCCATATGCGTTCACCTGCCAACTCTAGTTCTTCAGGTTTTACGGGTTTGCCCCATATGGGGGTGAGTAGTGCAGCCATTTCATCATAATTTATTAGCCAGAAGTCGCATACTATCATTGACCATTTGACGCTGTTTAGATCCTCTAATCTCTTTACGAGAGCTGGCTTCTCTTTGAATGATCTTGGGGGTAGCTTCCCAAATGCATCATATGCAACGGCCCATGCTCTAAGATGACATGCCCCCCTATCGGATGTGGAGTATGCCAGGGCCATACCCCATGTACCTCTGGGCTCGTAGGCAGGTATCTCCATGCCTTTAACATCACAAGCATACTTTTCAGCTTCCACTCCGAATTTTTGGATAACTGCTCTGGTACCATTTGAAAGTATCTTTCCAATACCTTCGTTTCTCCCAATCTTTTCAGCCAGCTTCAATAATGCTTCCCTACTTCCGAAGTGAGCTTCTATACCGTCCAGCATATCCTTTTTAACTATTCCCGCCTCATATAATTCCATTATAAGTGCTATTGTGTTTGCTGTTGAGATTGTGTCTATTCCAAGGTCTCCGCATATATTGTTAAATTCGGTTACTGCTTCAAAGTCGCCGACTCCGCAGTTTGAACCTGCTGTTCCCAATGTTTCATACTCTGGAGCTTTCATAATTTTATCGCCAACTTTTACCAGTCGCTTACAAGCTAATGGACATGCATAACATGCACGTACTTCGACTAAGTGTGCTTTCACAACGTCAGTATTTATTTTATCATGATATTCGAAGACTCCGCTACCAAAATATCTTGTTGGTAATACTCCTGCAGTATGTGACATGTCAACTATTATTGGAGTTCCATCTGTTTTTGCCCAAATATTACTTTCAGTTAAAAGGCTTTTCTCGGTAAGCTCTCTAACAACTTTCCTCAACTCTTCCTCATTCGCTATTGGGAATTTTCCCTCACCTTTAACAGCTATAGCCTTCAAGTTCTTAGAACCCATGACAGCTCCAGCCCCTCCACGTCCCGCATTCCATATAACATCTGCAGTTATTGAAGAGAGTTTCACCATATTTTCTCCTGCTGGGCCTATGGCTAAAACGCTAGTTTTAGCATCCCCCTCATCTTCCTTAATGGCGGATATCGTGTAAAATGCTCCTTTACCCCAAAGATGCTCAGCAGATTTCATCTTAATCTCCCCGTCACTTATAGAGATGTAAACGGGCTTCTTCGCCCTCCCCTCAACTATAATGGCATCGAAACCCGCAAATTTCAATCGAGCTCCAAAAAAGCCACCAAAGTAGGTATCTAGAATGGTATTTGTACGTGGAGATTTAGTCACTATAACATACTTTCCCGCCGCAGGAACTACTGTCCCGGAAAATGGGCCTGTCATAAATATTAATTTATTTTCTGGGCTGAGAGGGTCTATTTTCGGTTTAAGTTCTTCGTATAGGTATTTGAAACCTAATCCCTTACCACCAATATAATGTGGAACCCACTCCCAACGTAAATCCTCAACTTTAACTTCATCTCTAGTTAAATTCACCCTAGCAATCTTTCCAGTATATCCACCTAGCCTCATAATGTCTCCTCACTATAATTTTTCATGCCATCAAAAAATAAAATTTACTATATGATGAGAGAAATATCGCACTAATGTCATGCAAACCATATGATTCTAATTATTTAAGTCTTGCATATCTCTTAGAGTAGTTTTCTCCTAAGACTCACATTTAAGTTCACTTAATTCACAAGCATAGCAAAGCTCTATTTTATCGATATTTTCAAGCAATATTTTTGAATAATTTAAAAAAATGTATTGTTTGATTTATTGTTGTTAGGGGATCTTTTTCATTTCAGCTTCCTTGATGATTTCGTCTAAGCGTGATTTAATGTCTCTATCTAAATGCTTTGGTTCATGGCTAGCTATTATCTTTTTAACCTTCTCTCTCGCTACTTCAACTATAGTTTTTCCACCTCTCGCTTTCCATGCTTCAAAAGAGGTTACGTCAGTTAATATTGGAGACCAATAATCTTTGAGATGTCTTCGCGTATGTTCCTGTGCGAGGAAATGCCCTTTAGGTCCAACTTTTAATATAACATCCATGGCCAATGTATCATCATCTATTAGCATCTTAGAGCATATTCTACGAACAGCTCTAAATATTTCAACGTCAATTAATAATTGTTCAAATGAGAAGGTTAACCAATTTTCTACACATCCACATGCGAAAAGATCTGGTTTCACTAGGAAGAGTGAAAGCGCACCTAAAGCTTTCTCACATCCTGATTGTATATCGGGCAATTTCGCTGAAGTGGAGGGTTGAGGTGTGTAGGAGGGGACTCCATAATATCTGGCTAACTGAATACCATACATGCCAAGTCGAATTGCATCGGGGAGGGAGGTGCCTGTTCCACCAGTCCTCATATCTATAACTGATGGATCCCAAGCATAAATTACAGGGCTTCCAGGATAAGCCAACTGAATTATTGTAAGGAAGCTGAGAAATTGCGCATTGCTCAATGCTAAGGCTCCAGCCAAAGTAATGGGGACGGTCGCCCCTATTATTGGCATAGGCATCATATGAATTGGAATGCCAAGTTTTGCCGCTTCTAACCCTGCATCTGTTTGTAATTCTTCGAGAATAAGTGGTGATACTGTACATTCAAGTACTGATAATATTGGCCTCTTTCTTAAGATTTCTTCACCTCCTAGTACGGTTGCCGCCATCTTCGCTAAATAATTAACTTCTTCAGCACGTGGAGGTTCAAGTCTAACATGCTTCACAGTATTATTTACCGCAGCATCATAATCATGTAGCCACTTCGCATAAGGCTTATCCATAGCATGCATACTTGTAGACATGAAATTAATATCTTCAAGAGCGTCAACTAAAATAGCTTGCTTAACTATGTCATCTTTCCTCGCATCTCTCCTCTCCCCAGTTTCCAAATCAATTACTTTCGTAGCGCCGACGTGAGTGCCGAGATATACGTGTTCACCATCTAGAATCATATCGAACTTTGGATCCCGACCACAAAGTCTGCAAACTTTAGGGACTTGTCGTAAGGCCTCTTTTACCAATTCCCTGGGGATTTTAACGTATTTAGTCTCAGCATCAACAGATGCTCCTGCTTCCTCAAGAATTTTTACCCCTCTGCCGCTCTTTACTTCGACTCCCATTTTCTCCAATATATCCAATGAAGCTTCATGAATTCTATGTAACTCACTTTTGCTTAAAAGGAAATCCACCATTTATTCCTTCACCCCCAAAATCTTCTTAACAACTTCAACTGCGGAGACTGCGTCAGGAGCATATGCTGCACCTATTTCCTTCGCCCATTCTGGGGTGACAGGAGCTCCCCCTACAATATACTTTACATTTAAGCCTGCTTTCCTTATAGCTTCACTCAATTCTTTTTGTACAGGCATAGTAGTCGTTAATAAGGCTGAAGCTGCGATAACGTCAGCATTATGCTTACGAGCCTCCTCAATAAATTTTTCTACAGGTACGTCTGCTCCTAGGTCATAGACTTCAAAGCCCGCAGCGAAGAGCATGGAAGCAACTATGTTTTTACCTATATCATGTATGTCTCCATGGACAGTTCCTATGACAACCTTCCCCAATGTTTTTCTTTTTCCTCCTGCTCTTTTAAGTTCGGGTTCAAGAATTTCTGAAGTGACTTGCTTAACAATTTCACCTACAGATACAAGCTCTGCCAAAAATATCTCTCCATCCTCAAACTTCTTACCAATATCTCTAAGAACAAACGTTAATGCATTAATAACATCAAGAGCACTCATCCCCATTTCTAATTTCTTCCTCACAACATTCGCCAAAACATCCTTGTCATAGCTTAGAACTGCTTCCATCAACTCTTTAGTAATATCTTTTGACATAGTCTATTATAATTGTGTTTTAATAATATTATATAAAAGATTTTTGCTCATGCATTAGGAGATGCCAGCTAATTCAGTTTAAATTATTTTTAGTGAGTTGTTTTGTGGTTTAAAGGAGTTAGTTTCGCGCTTCTTATGCTATTTTTCTCATGGAAATTTTTGCGTTTCGTTGCTTGATGTAGTGGGCTAGCCACTTCTTTCCTAACGCTATGATCTCTAAGTCCTCTTTAGTTGCACATACTAATGGCATCGCAAACTATTATTTCACGTCAATACTTCCAGCGTTCATAATTCCTCCAACATGTTTCCGTAACTCTTTCAACTTTCATGATCTATGTGTGCAAAAGAGGGTGTGCCTACGATGACGATTCCAGCTCCAATAAGTGGCGGAACAGCTCTGGCTACAAAAGCTGGAACTTTAGTTATAGCAACATGTGAAGCTTTAAGTTCTATAGTTTTAGGTCAACTTGTCAGTCCTTGTTCCGCCTTTATATATGGAGGTTCACCGGGTATTATGGATATGAGATATGGGACTATGGTTTTAGGAGCTGTTGAAACAATTTTGATGAATTGTTCATTCTGAAGTGGGTAAGTATCTTGGGTTACCAACGCATGGATACCTGGGGTTAAGCGATTCCAAGATAGTCGATGCACAAGCTAGTGTTGAAGCAGCGTTAGGTATAACTTTCGCTGTTTTAGCTGAAGTAAATGTAGTATCTGGGCCAGGAATGCTGGAACTCGAGTCTTGTCAAAGCTTTGAGAAGCTTGTGATAGATAATGAGATATGTGGAATAGCCTTTAAATTAAAGGAAAAAATAAAAGTTAGTGATGAAACGCTAGCCCTCGATTTAATAAAAGAGGTTGGTCCTGGTGGTCAATTCTTAACTAAAAAGCATACAAAACAATGGTTTAGAAAAGAGCACATGATTCCCTCTGAAATCATTGACAGGATGCCGCGAGAAAAATGGCTAAAAATAGGGTGCAAAGATGCTACGCAAAGAGCACGAGAAATAGCCAGAAAAATTATCACTGAGCATAAACCCGAGCCGTTACCTAAGGAAAAAGAAGAAATGCTAGACAAATTTATTCGTAAATTACACATTAGTTACTGATCTTCCCAACATTTTCCCTTCCTTTTTCGATCTTCATGTGATATAAATAGGGTAGAGAGATTCTCTCTTAGGTTTAAAAATTATAATTTTATTATTGAAAACAATTATTTGTCATCGTATAAAGGAATGGTTGAAAAGTTAAAAATTAGAATCGTCATTATTTTCTTGCTAGAAGCTTACGTCTTAATTTATTTGTCGCTTGGATGTCAATTGTAAGTTTTTCCAGATTTATGACGTAAGACGAAATGGTTATATATATTTAACGGGATAATGTACGTAACGACAAAGGTGTGGGTTGTATGGTTCCTAAAATTGTTGTAACTCCTCCTGGACCGAAATCGAGGGAGTTGGCGGAGTTGCAGCGGAAGTATGTGCCGAAAGCCGTTTACAATGTTACGCCAATATTTATAGCGAAGAGTGAGGGTTCAATACTTATAGATGTTGATGGAAATGAATATATAGACTTCGCTACGGGTATATCCTCCCTTAATATTGGGCATAGACATCCAGAAGTTATAGAGGCTATAAGGGAGCAGCTTGATAGGTATCTTCATTTATGCTTCCATGTAACTCCCTATGAGCCTTATGTGAGGGTTGCGGAGAAGTTGGCAAATTTGGCTCCTGGAAATTTTGAGAAGAGGGTTGTCTTGGTAAATAGTGGTGCTGAGGCTGTTGAGAATGCAGTTAAGATTGCTAGGAGGTATTCTGGGAAGCCAGCCATCATAACTTTTGAGTATGCGTTTCATGGGAGAACTAGGCTTGCCATGAGCTTAACCGGGCAAATTCACCCCTACAAGTATGGTTTTGGTGTGCTAGATCCCGCCATCTATAGAATGCCGTATGCATATTGCTACCGTTGTTCATTTGGACTAGAGTATCCGGCATGCAATATGAGATGTATTGAATACATTAGAAACACGCTTTCAGTTCACATTTCTCCGGATGAAGTTGCAGCATTAATTGTTGAGCCAGTGCAAGGTGAGGGGGGCTTTATAGTTCCCCCAAAAGAGTTCATTCAGGGGCTTAGGAGGATTTGCGATGAGAACAAAATACTCTTCATAGCAGATGAAGTTCAGAGTGGTATGGGGAGAACTGGGAAGATGTTTGCAATTGAACATAGCAACGTGGTTCCAGACATAATTACGATGGCTAAAACCCTAGGTGGAGGACTCCCACTAGCAGCCACAATATGTAGGGCTGATGTGGTGGACGTCGTTCAAGTTGGAGGTTTAGGTGGAACTTTTGGGGGGAACCCAGTAAGCTGTGTAGCAGCATTAAAAACCATCGAGATAGTCCAAAGATATTTGGATAATGTACCAAAGCTCGGGTCAATTTTAATGGGTAGACTCAAGGAAATGCAAGAAAAATATGAAGTCATAGGTGATGTTAGGGGATTAGGCTTAATGGTTGGCGTAGAACTTGTTAAAAATAGGAAAACCAAGGAGCCTGCAAGAGAACTTAGAGATAAAGTATTAAGTGAATGTCACAGAAATGGGCTTATAATTATGGGGGCTGGAGCATATCACAATGTTATAAGATTCCTACCACCACTCAACATAAGTGAAGAACTTCTAAATAAGGGACTAGACATATTTGAGAATGCCCTAAAAACATCATTAACAAAATAACTTTCTTTTTTAGGTTTAAAAGTAGCAAATCCTACTTATATTGTGAGAGGCGATAAACTTGTATGGCTATTCTGGTAAAATTGCAAGGATAGATTTAACTAAAGGTAAGGTGTTGACTGAAGCTTTAAGGGAGGGTTTCGCTAGGCAGTATATTGGTGGGAAGGGGTTTGGTGCAAAAATTTTATACGATGAGCTTAAACCCAAAGTAGATCCTTATGAACCATCAAATCTTCTAATATTCGCCACAGGACCGGTCAATGGCCTCATATTATCTGGAGCATCGAAGCTATGTGCAGTGTTCAAATCACCCTTAATTGGGGCTTGGGGTGAATCCCAGTGCGGTGGATACTTCCCCCCACAACTAAAGTATGCTGGATACGATATGCTAATCATCACGGGGAGATCAGAGAAGCCAGTCTACATAACAATTGAAGATGAGGAAATAAAGATTCTGGATGCCTCACACCTATGGGGGGAGGATACCTTCCAAACGGAAGACATTATTAAGAAGGATCATGGCGTAGGATTCCAAGTGATCTCCATAGGACAAGCTGGAGAAAACCTTGTGAGATATGCATGCATAACCCATGATAAGGGTAGACAATTCGGGAGGTGTGGTGCTGGAGCCGTTATGGGTTCAAAGAAACTTAAAGCCATTGCAGTTAAGGGGAGCAAGAAAATTGAAGTTGCAAAGCCTGAAGAACTCGACAAGTTTAGGGATATGTTGAACGAGAAGATTAAGGAACGCTTGAAATCGCTCATAGAATATGGAACGCCAGCAATAATGGCTCTAACAAATGCAACTGGGGTCTTCCCAACAAGGTACTGGACTGAGGGGGAATTTGAAGGTTTTGAAAAGATCAATGCTGAAGCATTAAAGAAGCAGTTCGTTGAACGCAATAAAGCATGCTTTGCATGTACAGTTGCATGTGGAAAAATATCAGTTGTGAGGAAGGGAGCCTACGAAGAATCCAGAATAGAGGGGCCGGAATACGAAACATTGTTCGCCCTAGGATCCCTCTGTGGAAACGACAACTTGGAATCCATAATTAAAGCTAACGAAATATGCGATAGGCTTGGAATGGACACAATATCAGCTGGAAACGCTGTAGCATTTGCAATGTACTGCTATGAGAAGGGGATTATAACACGAGAAGATACCGATGGAATAGAGCTCAGATTCGGAAATAGCGAAGCATTAATCACAATGCTGAAGAAGATTGCATATAGGGAGGGGTTCGGCAACATATTAGCTGAGGGTGTGAAGAGAGCTTCCGAAATGATCGGCAGAGGCTCAGAGAATATTGCAATACACGTTAAGGGACTTGAGCCTCCCGCATATGACCCTAGAGGTTTGAAGGGGGTAGCATTGGCTTATGCAGTATCATGCAGGGGGGCATGCCACCTACGCCACATGGCATACAGACCAAACCTAACGGGACGAAAACCATTTGGAGAAGGGACAGTAAACAGACTCTCATATGAAGGACATGCGGAAATAGTTAAAGAGCTTGAAGACTTCTACACAATAGTTGATTGCATGGTGCTATGCCACTTCCTATGCCTACCAGCAATAGGCCCAATATTATGGAATGAATTAACAACATTGTACTCAATAATAACTGGAGTGGAAATTAGAAAGGAAGACCTAATAAAAATAGCAGACAACATAATGACCACAATCAGAAAATTCAATTTAAGAGAAGGATTGAGCAAGAAGGACGACACACTACCACAAAGATTCTTCAACGAAGGACTGAAAACGGGAGCTTCGAAAG